>CANRIY010000001.1 GCA_947630775.1 uncultured Clostridia bacterium
ATGGGACATCCAATCGCTCTGATCGGGCACGCGGTACGGCGTTTCGGACTGGTACATCACGGTGAGGCCGTCCTCGCCCTTCCAGAGCGTCTGGTATTCTTCGAAATGTTCCACCATGAGCGCATAACAACGCACGCGGTCGCCCTGCACTTCCACCCCCGTCTTTGCGGGGTTGCCGTAGTTGGTATAGTCCCCCACCGTTTCGTCGTTCCATGCGACGCCGTTCGAGTGATCGGCACGCCAGACCCAAAAATTATCGCCGATGACGTCGTTCGCATAGATGAGAAGCGCGGTATCCGTCTCGGTGTGGACATTCGCGACGCCGCCGATGCGGAAGTAGAGATCGGAGAGGACCACGGGGTTTTCACTGTTGTCATTATCGCTCCCCTCTTCCCCGATGACGACCATATTTTTGCTGTACTTTCCCGCGTCGACGAGAATATCCGCCACGCGCACCCCGGGCACATCGGCGACTTTGAGCGCCGCGTCCTGATTTTCATTGCCGATCTTGAGGGTCGCATAGCCGAGCCCGAGGATGACGGTGTTCTCCCAAGTGACTTCGATGGGCTTGTCGAGCTCATAGATCCCCGGTGTGAGGAGCAAATGCCGCCCCGCTTCGAGCGCTTCGTTGATGGAATCCGCCGTGTCATAGCGGGCGTCGGCGATATAAAATTCGTCGAGGCCGTACGGCACCCCCGCTTCCTGCCCGAGCGTCTCCCGCCACGTGATCCCGCGAGAATTTTCGCTGACGAGCGGAACAAACACCTTATAATCCGTCCCGCTTTGATAGAGGAAGGGCTTTTCGGCGACCTTTTCCGTCGTTTCGAGGTTGGTGATGCTCCCCCTGTCCGCCGTCCAAGCGTCGCTGCCGATCTCCCCGATACAGCCGCTGTATACCATATTGAAGGAGCCCCCGCCGTACCCCGATGCGACGGTATTGCGGGTGTACCA
Organism: uncultured Clostridia bacterium; assembly: GCA_947630775.1. Taxonomy (GTDB): domain Bacteria; phylum Bacillota; class Clostridia; order Christensenellales; family Borkfalkiaceae; genus Gallimonas. The sequence continues at coordinate 952 of CANRIY010000001.1, forward strand.
CTGCTGTTGGGTGCCCGCCGCGATACGGCCGAAGAGCTCACAGTTTGCGATGAACCCGCCCGACGCCCAGCCGCCGTAGGAGAGAGAAAGGTCCCCTTGGATCTGGCTGCGGCGGAAACTCGTCGCCTGCGAGACCGCCCACGTCACGCTCGTGCGGACGGAGACGTTTTCGACACTCCGCCAAAAAGTGCACGTCGCATTCCTGTTGGAAAGTACTTTGTCCGAGACGTATACCTCTTTCAAAGAGACGTCCGTCGGGACTTCGCCCAGCCCGTTAACGGAAGTATAATACCCGACTTTGGCCGTTAGATCATGGCTCCCGGGGAGGAACATCAGCGCGGCGCGGCGGGAGGAAAACTGCCCCGTGCTTCCCGTTTCGAGGCTCGAATGCACTTCGTCAATGGCACTTTGGGCGGCATCGGCATCGTCATACGGGGAGAACAGATAGGCGTTCGGAGAGAATGTGCTCGACGTGCCGATCTCCCGCTCGCCGTCCTCCGTCAAAACGCAAACTTTGTACACGTCGTAGGGAAGAGTATCCGTTTCGTAAGACAAAACGCCGGGATCGAGCTCGGCGACCTCCGAAAAGACGCCGAAGGTGCTCTCGGCACGGTAGAGCGTATAGCCGAGCGCGCCCTCTTGCGCCGCCCAGCGGATGTGGACCGTGCCGCCGTCGGCCTTGACAAGGACGTCGCTTCCCGAAAGTTCTGCGCCCCAAAAGGCGTCGAGGAAAGTTTCGGTAGTTTGCGGCGGATTTGAACCTTGCGGGGCGTCCGCGTTTCCCTTTTTGGAAGAAAAGTCACAGCCCGATAGAAGCTGCATTGTGAAAAGCGCCGACAGCGCGCACGCAAAAATAGCAACTCTTTTTTTCATGTTTTTTCTCCGTTGGACCGATCGGGCGGGTTCCCCATTCCCACCCATTTTATTATAACAGAAAATGTCGCAAGTGTCAATGAACGCATTCCGAAAGAGTCTGCGGAGCGTTTGGGGAAGGACCATTGTCATTTCGACCGAAGCGAAGCGGAGTGGAGAAATCCGAACAAGAATAAGGTGGAGATTTCTCGACAGCGGCGCCCGCGGCTACTCGCCGCGGGCGCCTTGCTCGAAATGACAATCAGGGTGACGTATTTGGGAATGACACCCCCTCACCGCCTACGGCGGAGCTCCCCCTCGAGGGGGAGCCAAGGGGTAGCGCGTCATTCTGAGACAGTGACATGTACGAAGTCCGAAGCGTAATTCCCGAAGAATCTCGATGAACGGAGTCCGCACCCTCGGCGCCCCTTATAGGGGAGCTGTCACGCGTCCTTGCGTGACTGAGGGGTTTTGAAACCCTATCCCCCGCTGCGCGGGTACTTCCCCTAAAAGGGGAAGCAAGAGGCGGCTCGATTGGGAATGACACCCCCTCACCGCCTACGGCGGAGCTCCCCCTCGAGGGGGAGCCAAGGGGCGGGTGAGGGCGGGGGGAGGGAGACAACCATAAAAAGCAAAAAAACAGACGCCGAAGCGTCTGTTTTTTTGTTGTCTGTGAGACAGGGATCAACCTGTTATGCGAGTTTGAAGTTGGAAACCTGTGCGTAGTCGCTCGAGGAGGCAGATGTGAAGTTATAGTAACCAATATACAGCACATCTCCCGCTTTCACCGTAACCGATTTTGTTCCACTTCCGAATAACCGCGCATTGTACGTAGACCAAACAGTCGATGGATTCGAGGGATTCACGCCATAGGCTAAGAAATCCTCAGATGTATCCGTTATAGAGCACTCAAAGTTAAAGGTGAACGTGCCAGACGCCTTAAAGGTTATTTTCAGTGCCGCTTTGTTCTGGCTGCCCTGTCCTTCGACCTTCCATACGCCATTGCCCGCTTCGGTCTCTGTCCAGTTCCCCTTGTTATAGTCAAGGTTCACAGACTCTACCGTATACGGTTCATCCATCCACTTGCAGTAGACGTCGATGTTCTGCGTGAGCGCGGCAGGGACATACTGCGTCGAATACTCTGCTTCATTGTACCAGCCTTCGAAGATCCAATTCCCGTCGGGAGACGGTTTGTATGCCGTGAGATCGGGAACAGCATTCAACGGGAAATACAATGCCGTAGTGCCGTTCGCGTTCGCGCCGTGCTCGCCCCAGTGAATGGTAACCGTGATCTTCTGCACAGCCTTTGCATAGAGCGTTATCGATGCGGTCGGGATATACTTGCCGTCGACGAGCGTCACAGGAGTCTCGGTGCACGCTTCGTCCACATACCAACCTGCGATGATCTCGGTCTCATTCGCCGTTGTGGGAAGTTCGACAGAGACATTCTTATAGACGGTCATCGACGCTTGCGTAAGGCTCGTGTTGCTCTCTTTGATCGTGAAGCTGATCGTCACCTTCGCCGCGGTGAGGGTCGCAGACTTTGTTTCACTGCCCTTATTGACAGTGAGCTCGTAAGTCTCGGTGCCGTTTTCAAGATAGACGTCGAAGGTGTAAGCAGAGCCTTCCGCCGGAGCCTCATAGGTGCCCGACTTCTGTGCGCCATTGATATCCGTCTTGATCCCGCCGAAGCCGTCGAGGGTGATCGTACCGCCTTCAACGGTGTATTCGCCTTCGTAGCCGTCTGCAACGGATTTTTCGAGCCCGCTGTCGCCGCGCTTCCATCCTTCGATGATCTCCCCTTCGGAATCGCGGATGACGATCGTCTGCGCGTCCTTATAGACATCATTCAAGGCAACCGCATTTCCTTCGGCGTCGGTCGCAACAAACGAAACATTGCCCCAAACCCTACCGTCGGAGATGTAGATGATCATCTTCTCATCGCTGTCGAGTGTGACCTCAATGAGTCTTACGGAGCCATTCTCGGCACCCTTCCAATAAGAATTGTCACCAAAGGTAACCGTCGCGCTCTTCGCCTTGTTCACCAAGACATACCAATCATTGCCGGTAGGTTGATTCGCGCTCCAAGGTGCAATCAGGACGCCGTTCTTCGCGTCTGCCGCAAAGTAATATGTTCCCGAATAGCCGCTTTCGAGTGTGAACTTACCGGTAGCGGGATCATAATTCTTAATTGTTCCGCTTACCCTGGAATAGTCACCGGAAATTTTCCCATAAGCATCGACGTTCAATGTCGTTGAGCTTCCCGCATCCTCATTTCCGCCGCTTGCAGTAGAAGAATCATATTCCTTGCCTGCCCATTCGCCGTAGAGCGCGTGGGCGCCCTGCCACTCGCAGTAGAGGGTGATATCTTCGCTCACTTCGGTGCCCGAGGTCCAAACGTCACCGTCTGCGGTGCCGAGATGCCATGCCTTGAAGACCTGCCCGTCCGTGAACGGCGGTTCCTTCGGAGTAGCCTCTTCGCCCTCGCCGAGAACAAGATCGTAGTTCTCAACGCCTTCCTTCTGGTAGTCCACATGCACCGTGACCTTCTTGAGCCACTTCGCGTAGAGGGTGATCCCATCCTCGGTAGGCGTATAGACATAGTCTCCGTCGCCGTTTGTGCTGAGCTTGCCCGTCGAGCATTCCTCATCGGTGTACCAGCCGCGGAAGACATACTCATCGGTATCATCCAAGGCGGGGATCACAAACTGCGCATTCTTATTGAAGCTCTGCGTCTCGCCCCAAGTCTGATTTTCGTCGTAGCCAAATCCTTGTGCGCTCGAGAAGGTGACGGAAACCATCGGCTGGGTCGCGGAATAATGCTTCGCATCCTTGTCGAGCGTGACGAGATAGAACGCCCCGTCGTAGGTGAGCTCTGCCGTGTATTCTTGGCCGGAGACGAGAAGATAGGTCCCCTTCTTGCTGTCTGCGCCCGTCACGCCGCCGTGACCGTCAAGGGTGATCGTGCCGAGGTCGATGTCGCCCGAGCCCTTCGTGTAATCGCCCTCGTAGCCGTCGAGCGAGATCCAATCGCCGCTCTGTTTCGCAAATCCGACAATAAACTCATCCGAGCTATTGTAAATCTTGAATTCGGTCTTATTGCTCAAATCGGCTGCGTTGATCACCGTGCCGTCGGCAGCCTTGTACGTAACGTTTGCATACAGCGCGTTGTTATAGATCAATACGTTGATATCGTTGATCGTGAAGACACGGTTCTTATAGCTTTCGGTAAGCCCAAGGTTGTTCGGAACATTGAACACATTTTTCATGAACACGTTGATATCGCTATTGATCACGAATTCAGCGCTCTCCGTAGAGTTATAGTTGACAACTAAAATTCCGCTCGTCTCATCGAATAAGCCGTAGTAATACTTGCTGCTCGCCACAAAGATCACGCGTCCCGTAGCTGAATCGTAGCTCTGGAAGGTCGCAGTGAACTGGCCTTTTGTAGCTCCCTTTGTGGTAACCGAAAGCGTTTGGTTGCTCGCACCGGTACCGTTCGACGAACCGAAAACATTCTTCCCCTGCCATTCGCCATAAAGGATATTGGCTTTGGTCCAATTCACCCAGAGTTCGAGGTTGCCGTCTACGGCAGTGCCTTCCGTCCAAAGGTGAGTTTCGGTGCGGTCGGTCGCATCCGTGTACCAACCGTCCCAAATCTTTCCGTTGGTATAGCCGGGTTTTTCGGGATAGCCCGCTTCGCCCTTGCCATAGGTAAAGGTCTTGTCTTCCAAGTTCTCGCCGTAGTGGACGGTGATCGTCACTTTTTCGAGCCACTTCGCATAGAGAGTGATCGCCCCGTTGCCCTCAGGAGTGAAGAGGTAGCCATCCTCGTCGGATCTGAGCGGGTCACCCCGGAAGTCCGCCGTCGTGTACCAGCCGCGGAAGACATGGGTATCGGTATCTTTGAGTGCGGGGATATGGACTTCAATATTCTTATTGTAATCGCCGTTTGCCAAGGTCTGACCATCGCCATAGGCAAGCCCCTGTTCACTCGTGAAGGTGACGGAGAGCATCGGCTTGGTGATGGTATACGTCTTGGCGGACGTCTTGTCGAGCGTTGCCTCGTAGTATTTACCGTCGAGGTAGATCCCGACGACGCCGTCGCTGACGACCACGTAGCTGCCGTCTTTGTCCTCGCCAAACTTCGCCGTGGCAACGCCGTTGAGCGTAAGTGTCGTAGGAAGATCGTCTACATTGTCGCCCGAGAGGGTATAGGTACCCTCGTTGCCGTCGAGTTCCACCATGGTGGTACCGTTATGGCCGAAGCGTGCAATTTCCTCGCCTTCGCTGTCGAAAATGTAAAGTTTCGACGCCTGATAAGCCGTATCGGCATTGACATCCGCTGCGGAATCGTCCAACCCATCCTTGAAGCTCACATTGAAGTACACCTTATTATTGTGAACGAAGATGTTATAGGTCTGCCCGTCTTCCGGTGTATAGCTGATGACGCGCGACATGCCTTCATTCCAATAAGAACTACGAATATGGGATGCAATAAAGCCGCCTTCTTTCTCCATGTAGGAAAGGAGATACACTTCATCGAATTTCTCGGCAGCTTCCTGTCCATTATAGTCGCTCGTCGAATTCATGATGATGAGCTTGGAAATGGGATCGATATACGCATAATAGGTCGACGAAAATGATCCATCAGTCACAAACTTTAGTTTATAGCTACCTTCGTCTACCCATTCAATCTTCAGGTTGCCTCTGAAAGGAGAAATGCTACTCGCGACGCCATTGCCGTCGGGATCAATGTCAACTTTATGGCTGTCATCAGTACTGGTCGATGTGAAATGTCCGCCGTTTGCATTGGTCCCTCCAATTTCATAGGCATAATAGTAATGGCTGTAAATCGGCGCTTCGCCCCACTTCGGATAGAGATGGAGCTCTGTGATGTCGGTGCCGAGTGTCACGGTCGTCAAACCGTCTTCACCCAACTCGCCCCAAGCGTGCTCATGCAATTCGTCGGTATACCAACCTTCGAACTTGCCGCCATCTTTGACAGGACGGGCAAGCGTGACTTCTTCGCCCTGACCGTAGGCAGTGATCGTACCGTCTTCGCCGAGCGTGCCCTCGGGAAGGGTCTCGCCGTCGCCGAGATGGACATGGATGGTGACCTTCTTCACCCACTTTGCGTAGAGGGTGGCGGCTCCCGTAGGTTTGTAGACATAGTGGCCGTTGCCGTCTTTATTGAGCTCGGACCCGAATGCCTCATCGGAATACCAGCCGCGGAAGAGGTAGACACCGCTCGGATCGGTAAGGTCGGGAAGGACGGTCTCAATGTTCTTGTTGTAGGAAGTCGTCGCGGGCTTGCCTTCGGGATCCGTCACAAGGCCGTAGTTGAAGGTAAGATCCACCATGACTTTGGTGCTCTCGTAGGTCGTGCCGCTGAGTGTGACTTCATAGTAAACGATGGTATCGCCTTCCGCCACATATGCGTCTATCTTGTTGTCTTCGGCGGTCTTCTCATAGGTACCCGTCTTTTCGCCGAGCTTGAGGTTGCCCACGCCGTCGAGCGTGAGGTCGTCGGCGCCTTCCTTGGTATAGGTGCCGAGGAGTGCGTCAAGGTCGACGGTATCGCTCTTCTTTTCGAAAGATTCACCCTGAGAGGCGACGCCAAGCAGGACATTCCCCTTGGAATCCTTTACGACGACCGACTTTGAGGCCTTGAGCGAATTGATCGAATCGATCGCGGAGCCGAATGCATCCGTAACCGTCACATCCGAGCAGATGATCGTTTCATAGAAGAAAACGGTCTTTTTGCCGGTCTTCGTCTCGATCTCAACGAACTGAGCATAGTAGTTTCTGCTGTCATCGTGCTTGGACGTTGCCTGAACGCCATACTTGTTAGCGATCTTACCGTCCGTCGCCGCGTATTTGCTGAGCACATACATGTCGTTGCTCAAATACTGGCGCACTGAGTCACCGTAATTGTACGCAAGAACGCCGCTCGCTTCATCAAAGAAGAAGTAATTGTTCGACCCGCTTGCATCCGTCCATGTAATGAGTTGCGTTTCTTTGTTGTAATCAACGACGGTACCTTCCTTATCGCCGGAAATCTTGCCGTCTGCGGTGATCGTAATGGTGATGCCGCCGGAACCGCCTGAACCCGCATTCCAAATTTCGGATCCGTTGAACGTACCAACATAAGGGATCTCCTCCCACACGGAGTGCAGTTCCAAAGCATTGTTGTTGCCGGACGCATACTTCGTATCGGGATAATCCGCCAAATTCCTTACCGTCTCGCCTTGCTTCATTTGCCAGCCCATGAACATCCGGTCGCCTTGTGCGTCGGTCGGGAACTTCTTCAGGGATTCGAGGATGTTGTCACCGACGCCGACTTCGAGATCTTCGGACTGTTCGCCGTCGGGATCCGGGAATACCTTGACGGTGATCTTCTCGACCCACTTTGCATAGAGAACGGTGTCCCCCGCGGGCTTGAAGGGATCGGATACGGGAGTTTCCAGAGCATCATCCGTATACCAGCCGCGGAAGAGATATGCACCCGTTTCATCGACAGGCTCGGGAAGTTGCATTTCGACGTTCTTATAGCCCTTCTTCGCATTCTGCGAGCCGTGGCCCTTCATCTCGAAGGTGACGGTGACTTCCGCCGCGGTCGCGGTCATGGTCTTTGCGGATCTGTCGACAGTGGCGATATAAGCCTTTGTCTCTTCTCCCGCCGTCACAATGAGGTCGAGGGTATTCTCGGTGCCTGTGATCGTGTAGGTGCCCGTGCCGCCGTTGTCGGTCGTCAACGTTCCGAAACCGGAAAGGGTGACTTTGCCGAGGGTCGCGTCGGTATATACGCCTTCGTAGCCGTCGAGCGCGACCATCGTCGTGCCGTTATAGCCGAGGCTCGCGAGCGTCTCTGCGCCCTTCTTGATGTAGAGCACAGGGGCATGGTAGCATTCCTCCGCCTTGACTTCTGCGCCTGCAAGGTCGGTAAACTCAACGCCGAAGGTAACAACACCGTTGAGGATCACGGCGTGGACCGTCTTGGGCTCCCCATCCACCTTATATGTATAGCTGATGGCGACGCCGTAATTTGCCTTACCCGTGCCCCAAGAGGACAGAGCGACCGTGATATCCGTACCCGACTTGCTATAAGCCCCATAGGGCGAGACGAGCTCAAAATAAGTCAAATCGTCAATACGAGGCATGATGATGATCCCCGATACGAAATCAACATACGCCGTTACCGTCTTAGTTTCCCCATTCTCGTAGTCAATACTGCCGTCTTCGGCCGTCGTTCCGTCGATTGAGATGATCTCGATCTTGCCCGTCTTGGGATCTACCATGCGGAACTGATATTGATCGCCTGTATTGAACGGAGAGCCTGCCCCGACCCCGACGCCGTTGGCGTCAAGAGTGATCGAGTTATTCCAAGTATCCGTGATACCGGGAACACCGTTTTTCACGGTGTCATCGTCATCATTGTAGATCTCGACTGCAATGCCGCCGTAATACGTCTTGCTGTCGTAAGGGGCGACAAGTTTTTCGGTCTCCACCGTGAATGTGCCGTATTCCGAGGTATAGACTTTGTTGCCCTTCCCGTTATAGCTGGAATGATCCTCGCATGTCCAAACGGAATCATCCGTCAATTTGGGAACGGATTTTTCTTCTTTTTCGGTGCAGCCGCTCAAGGTGCAGGAATGAACTGCGGTAGCCCCCGTTTGCTCGGTAGGCTCTACGCCGTCTTTCCATGTCCATGCGCCCCACTGATGATCGCCCACCTTGTCAAGTTTCACTTCCACTTCGCCGTATTCGGAAGTGTAGACATCCTTCCCTTCCGCGGTGTGCGTTGCGGCCTGCGACTTCGTCGCATCCTTCGTCCAGACGGTAGCGTCGCTGAGGTTGGGAACGTCGTTCTTGGTATCTTTGACGGTGTCATGCGCCGTGCAGGTGCGCTCCGCCGTGCCGGTTTCCGTAAGCGTGGGCTCTTTGGTGAGCGTCCAAGGGCCCCATGTATGCTCGTCGGCCTTTTCGGGAACCTCGACTTCCACGGTGCCGTACTCGGACTTGTAGACATCGGTACCCTTCGCGGTGTGCGTGGGAGCCTTGGAAGCCTCTTCGTCCTTCGTCCAGACATCTGTATCGGTGAGGTTGGAGACGGTCTTTTCTTCCGTCTCGGTGCAACCGCTCAAGGTGCAGGAACGAACTGCGGTAGCGCCTTCGGTCAACGTAGGCTCTTTGCCGTCCTTCCAGCTCCAGGAACTCCAGACATGTTCGCCCGTCTTTTCGAGCGTCACTTCCACTTCGCCGTATTCGGAAGTGTAAACATCTTTCCCTTCCGCGGTGTGCGATGCGGGCGTGGAATTCTCTTCGTCCTTCGTCCAGACGGAAGCGTCGCTGAGGGCGGGAACGTCGTTCTTGACGTCCTTGACATCGCTATGCACCGTGCAGGCGCGCTCCGCCGTGCCGACTTCCGTGAGCGTGGGCTTTTTGGTGAGCGTCCAAGGGCCGTAAGTGTGCTCGGCAAGTTTTGCGGAAGGCACATCTACGCTGCCGTACGACGAGGTGTAGGTATCGACGCCTTCTGCTGCGTGCGTCGCGGGGGTCTTGACGCTCTTTGTCCAAAGCGCGTCGGTGAGTGCGGGGATGTCGACTTCTTCGGAAAAGTCGTCTTCCGTGCACTTGTGCGTTGCCTTACCGCCCGTCTCCAACGTCGGCTGAACGGTGATCGTCCAGTCGCCGAAGGAGTGTTCGTGCTCATCGCCGCCGCACGCCGCGGCGCCGCAGACCGCAGCGACCAGCATGCAGAGCATTGCGATAAGGGCAAGTACTCTCCTTTTTTTCATAATACAACTCCTTATAAAAAGATTTTCGAATTTATCGTGACGGGTAGAGCATGTCACACTTTTCCGCGCTGAAAGACGCTATCCGTTTCGACACTGATTTGGATCAATCTTCGAGGAAGGTGATCCCGCTTGAGGCATTGCCCCAAACAATGCGCGCATGGCGTTCGCTGCCGTCCTGCGCCGTGATGGTATAGGTCCCGTCTTCCTGTTCGGCGACGGTAACAACTTCGCCTGCCGCCTTGTCGCTCGTAGCGGCGACAAAGACGGTATTGTTGCCTGAAACAAACTTGCGGAGCACATACCCGCCCGTCCCTGCAACGGAAGCCGAACCGCCGACCACAAAGTAATCGGAATAGTGGAGAGCGCCCGCGCAATCCACGCGGATGATGCCGTCCGCAAGGACTGTCCCCTTCGCGCCCACATAACTGCCGTTTTCGTTATAGGCCTTGAGGATAAAAGAGCGGTTGTCCTCGGAAATCGTATACGTGCCGCTGAACGTCACCGCTTCCGACGAGAGGTATGCTCTGCCGTACACGTCGAGACGGAGCGAGAAGCCCGTGCCGTTGAGCACGCCCGCCCCATAGTTGACGGCAAGAGGATTGCCCTGATAGACCGAGGTGAACGTCTGGATCGCATAGCTGGATTCGACTTCTTCGCCCCCCACCGTGACCTTGACGGTGAAGAGATAGAATCCCGCCTGATCGAAATTGACACAGTCCATGTTGATGAGCTTGCCCTTCTCTTCCGTGGAGAGCGGCCCGTCCTTGGTCGTGATGCTCACGCCCTCGATGATCTGGTTGCGTCCTGTGCACATCGTCACATTGACCTTGACGATCGCGCCGTCGGTGATGAGCTCGTTCTCGAAATCTTCACCCGAGAAAATGTCGTCTTTGGAGCTCTTCGCCGTAAGGACGTTCAGAAGGTGGGCAACGTAGAAGGTCGCCTCGTAGCCGTAGGCGTACTTCGGGTCGTAAGTTTGGAATCCGAGATGAAGTTCCCCGTTTGTCACGGTATAGGTGACTTCCGTGCTCGAGTATTTCGAAGTGCTGTAATTTTCGTAGAAGTTCCCCGTTCCGTATCCGTCAAGGAAGAGAAGCATGTCTCCCCTGCGGTAGACGCCGTAGACGCTGTCGCGCTCTTCGAGCGTGAACGTCCCCTTCTCGGTGTCCAGTGTGAACAGATAGGAATAGGTGCCGTATTTTTCGGTGTTGAGCCCATAGAGGTGCACTTTGCCGTCTTCACGCTCGCCGCCGTGCTTCATATTGCTGAGGTCGTTGGGAAGGACCTGTAATACAAGATCGGTTCCGACATAGAGCTCATACCAATTAGAAGATGTGACCTTGAGCGACGCCTCTTTGCCGTCGATGCTCCCCGCAAAAGTCATGTTACGGTAAGGCTGCGTATTGACGGTGACGATCTTTCCCGTCGAGGCGTCCTGCATCGTGAAATGATACGTCGTTCCGTTGAAAATGATCGTGTTTTGTGCGCCGATCTCCTTGGAATAGTCGCCGTCAAAGGTCACTTCCCCCCATTCGACCGCATAGGACGTGTTGGAAGAAAGGTTTTCGAGCACCTTGATATAGAGCGCATACCAAAGTTCGCTGTCATCCGTTTTCGACTTCAAACGGGTGATATCCATGGAGAAGCGCCCCGCATAGTGCGTTTGCAGGATATGAGAAGAACCATCGTTGACGGTAAGTTTCTCCTGCATCTCCCAAAGATCTGAATGGAAGTAGACGAGCGGGCGGACGGAGTCGCTGTATTTCAAGCGGATGGAATTGTCGACTTCGAGCACCACAATGCCATCCTGATAGTGGAGCGTATAATCCCTGCCTGCACCGCCCGAACCCGTATGGAGAAGCATGGTGTTCTCGTCGATGCCCGTGACCGAATAGACGCTGATCCCGTTAAAACGGATGGTGCCGTCCGCATTGATCTTGAGGGCGCCGAGGGGCGTCGGAGCCGTTTCGGCAATGGGCATGACGGAAGACAGAGACGCCAAGTCGGAATCATATTCGCCCCACTCGCCGTAGTCGCCGCCCCAGCCGCCTTCTCCTTCGTCGTCATCCTCTTCCTCGACGGGGATCGTCGTGAGAGAGGTCCTGTAGTCGCCGATCAGGTCGCGCCTGTAAACGACGACTTTGCTCTCGGCAGTGAGTCCCTTATAGTCGATCGTGACGATATAGACGCCCGTCGTGAAAGTGTCGACCTTCCCGCTGATGTATTCCTGTATGTCTTCGACAATTTCGCCGTTTTCGGTGACGGTGAAGAGGTCTCTCGTGTACAACGTTTCGCCCACGAAGGCGATGCTGTCCTTTACCTCGATGACGATCTCCGTCTCGACTTGCAGGTCATACTCTACTTCGACGGGATCCTTGTCGGGCCCGTTCACATAGACATTGATCCGCACCGTCTGCACTTCGGGAGAGGAGAAATCGATCTCCGTGAGCACCTCATAGTAGATGCTGAGTGCGTTGGCGTAGTCTCTGGTCGGCGTAAATCCACGGTCCGATCCATTGATCGCGAGCGACAGATTTTTAGAGAAATTGTAAGAGGTCGTGCCCTTAGGAAGCTTGACGAGCGCCTCTTTCACCGAGAGTTCGTAATCCGCCGCAACGACGACATATTTGATCGTTTTAGTAATATGTTGCGGTTCGGGGAATTCGAACGGGAAGCTGTCTGTGCTGCCCGGCTGATCGCCATAGTCGATCGTGAGCGTCACTTCATACGTCCCCTCTTCCCCGAAGTTGACATCCGAAAGATCGAAGCAGGAATCGGGAATGCGGAGATACCGCGCGCCGTTGATCACGACGATGAAGTCGTCCGCAAAGGGATACGTTTCCATATCCGTGCCGACCTTGATCTGCACGGCGTCGGAATGCGCGTAATCGATGATGACGCCCATTCTGACCGTGACGACCGCCGTCGCGCTCTTGCCGCCGTACGTCAAAACAATTTCGTTCGTGCCCGCCTTGGAGTAGTCGATGGTACCCGAAATCATGTCGATGGTGACGGGGATGACCTCGCCGCCCTCCGTGATGGTGAAGAGCGTCGTGAGGTCGATTTCCTCCGCGTTGGGGTAAGTATCGATATTCTTCGGCGTGATGACGATCTCCTGCGCCTCGGTGACCGAAACGGTCACGCTCTTTGCCGCAGTGATCCCGTTTGCCGAATAGTTCAGCGTAACGGTGAATGTGTCGCCCGCTTCGGCCCCTTCGAGCCCTTCGACCGTGAGCATCTCCTCCTTCACCTCAACGGCAACACCGTCGACATAGAGGGAGAAGAGCGAGGTCGGATCGAAGTTTTCAAGCGCGTTCACGGGAACTTCGGGATGTTCGCAGGAGAGGACGACCTCGACGTCATGATCGGCCACGACATGGACCGTAAGGGTCATGCTGTCGCCGTGGTAGTTGACCGTAACGGTATAGTCGCCAACCTCCGCTTTGACGGTGCTTTCCACCATATCCTGCGTGATCGTATCCCTCTCGCCGTCCTTATGCGCTTCGAAATACTTTGTAAAGTCCGTTTCCGCCACCGCGGAAACTTTGAGCGTGACTTCCTCCGTCAAAAGAGAGAGCCGATAAGCCGTCGCAACGACCGTCACGGATGAGCTTGCGCTCTTTCCTTCATAGTTACATGTGACCGTATACGTCCCCGCCGCCGTGCTGAGGGCGGAAAGGTCGAGATAAGACGCCAGAACGTCCTGTTCCTCGCCGTTTACGGTGATCCTGAAGAGGCTCGTATAGTCATAAGACGAGACCTCTTCATCCTTGATCATAATACTGCTTTTGATAGCAGAGACAACTACTTCTTTTTCTTCCTGTCCGTCTCCGCCGCCCTGTTCATTCACGGGGTCTCCCCCGCAGGCGGAAAATACGAGAGCAAGCATGACGCACAGAAGAGACAGAAGTTTTATAAGGCGTTTCATGGGCTTGCCTCCTTAGTCCGGATAAATCAGTCTCTGTTCAAAGACCATTTTCCGAGCGCATAGAAATCGAAGAAGAAGTTCTTCGTGTGGTTGTTTTCAACGACGAGCATGATACCGAGCGATTCATTGAAGTATGTCGCAAAGTAGCTGGTCGTGGGATTGCCCGCCGTACGGTAACCCGAATTCTGACGGTCGTACTCCCAGCCGCTGACCTTCAGGATATCTTGGGAGAGTTCGCCGCTCTCCCCGAGGATAGCTTCGATGTCGATCACAATACCGTTTCTGTCGAGACGGGGATCGTCGTCGTTCATCGCGCAGTTGAAGGAGAACTCCTCACGCTTGAGCGAACCGTCGTCGTTCAGGCTGTAATCGAACCACGGGCCGTTCACGTCGTCACAGATGTGCTCCATGATGATGGAAGGTGCGGGAAGCTGATTGAGGTTGGTGAGCTTGGGGAACATATGACGGAGCACGGTTTCCGCGTCTGCATCGCTGCTCTCGCCGGAAGTATGGGTGGGATTGTAATCGTGGGTGGTGTATTTATTCCACGTATCCCTCCAGACTCTTTCGATATAGTACCCTTCATCGAAGGCATTCGCCAAAAGCGTCGTATTTCCGACGTTCTTGTATGTCGTGGTGATGTAGCCCGTGCCCACACCGCTCACGTTGTAGGGGAACTCCGTGGAGTAGATGTAAGCGTTCCCGTCGGCGTCTAACGCAACGGAGATGGTAAGGGTGTTGAACGGCATCCCTTCGCCGTCTTCGGCATAATCATGCGCGGAGATCTGGCGGGAAACATCGTTGGTGATGAAAGAATCGCGCAGGATGAAATCATGCACTTCCGTACGATTGCTGCTCGAGCCAACGTTGTGGCTGCCAATGTACTCAAAGATCGCGGGATCAAAATCCCACTGCGGCATTGCCACTTCGAAGAAGTTGCCCTGTCTGCGCTCTACGCCGATGAGGCCCTTTACGGACGTATACACCTGTTCGTCGTCCACGACTTCGTAGTAACCGTCGAACTGCCTATAGCCGCTGTAGCCGAAGTGATAATCCAGACCGTCCATGGAGGCGGAATACTTGCCGACCGTTTCAAAGATCGCGGCATTTTCCGTCACATAGCCGATGGTACCCGTGCTGCTGCCAAGATCCTTGGGAGGCTGCGACGCGGTCTGCTTATGATAATATTGAGCGGTATCCGCAAGCGGGACCACCGACGAGACCGTAGCAATGCCGCCGCCCGCCGATTCGATGTCGTAGTCGCCCTCGCTCCAGTCGACAGCGTCAACGGCAGTTTCCTTCGCAACAAACGTAAAGTTCTTCGCAGCCTTCATGGTACCTACGGCCTGTTCGAGATACTCAAAATACTCCGCATCTCCTTCGGGAATAGTGTACTTCGCGGGCTTGGGAACTTCCGTCGTGCCGACGTCGGAGATCGTGAGTTCGACTTCGGTATAGGAGCGCTCGAGCACGGTCTCTCCGTCACCTGCGGTAACCGTAGCCACTGCCGTCTGCGCCCAAATGCCCGTGATGGCGCCGTCCGTCATCTTGAGACGGAACTGCGTGAAGTTTTCGCCTGCCTCGATCATGGGCGTTAAGGACACGGCAAGGTAAGCCATGAGATATTCGTCGGGGCTGGCGTCGGTGTCGTAAGCGCCGCTCGGTTCGATCTGGTAAATATACTCATCGGTGTCCACATCGTGGACGAACTTTTTGGAAATATTCGTCCCGAGTTCCCCGAGATGATTATAGAGGTGCTGGTTCTCCCAGATCAGGGGAATGCTCTGGTAGTTGGTCTCGGCGCGCTCGGCGACCTCGTTGTCTTTATCGATGTACACGCTCACCAGTGCATGCCCGAGATTTCCGTACTGATCGCCCGCGCGGTAGTTGTTGACAATGACGTTATTGCCTTCTTCCTCCGCGCTCCATTCGCCGTACCATGCGCCATCACTCATCTTGACGACGCTGTTGTATACGGTCGTTACGTTGTTTGCGGAGTATTGCAGATCTTCGTAGTAGTCGGTGACCGTACCGCTGACGGTAATGTTGGAACCGGAGACCGCTTCAAGCGCCTCGGCGGTAAGTTCCCCTACCTGCCCCGCAATACTGGGAATTACGGTAAAGGTGTGGGATGCCGACTTTGTAGGATCTGCCTCGGACGTCGCCGTGACCGTGACGGGAGTGTTGAGCTGAACGTCCTTCTCGACGGTAACCGCGTTTTCTGCGCTGACGGCGAGAATGTCGCTCGCCGCGCCCGTGCTGTCCGTAACCGACCATGTATAATTCTTATTGTCCGTATTCGTAACGGTGACGGTAAGCGTGACTTGTTCGCCCTTTCTGATCTCCGTAGGAGCGCCTGCGCCGATCGAGATCGATACGGCAGGTGCGGAGGGATTTACAGTTCCGCCCTGTTCCCCCGAATTTTCGGAGGGTTTGGGATTGTCGTCACATGCAGCTACGGAAAAGCACAGAATTCCCGCAAGCGCTGTGGCAAGGATGCTGCTGAACAATTTTGCCTTTTTCATATCTATTACCTCTAATAAAAATTTTTTTCGGTTTATTCTGTGGGTCCCGCTTCAGAGGGGTCCGTTACGGAGGGCTCTACCCACACATCAATGTAGAGGAGTCCCTGTGAATCTTTGACCGCGACTCCGAGTTTGCTGTTGGAATACTCATAGATCATCCCGCCCGAGCCTTCCTTTGTCGCAGTCTTTTCGTAACCCTGCGTTTCCAGCCAATCGCAGACCTTATCGATGGAGCTCGTGATGGTATAGTCGAGATCCGCGGGAACGTCATACCACAATTCAACTGCCTTATGCGTTCTTCCGCTGTTGCTTCTGTAGAAGGCGTCGATCGCCCAAGCGAAGCAATCGCCGAGCGCTTCCCCGAAGAAGGGAATCGTCTCTGTCGTGCCGAGATACTCCTGCGCATAAGGGAGGAACATCTGACCCGCAAATTCTCCATCGTCGTACGCGTTGAAGAGGATCCCCTCCCAAGAAGCGGGCACTTCACGCGGTGTGAGTTCGATGGGATCTGCGATCGCAGCCGTGTCGAAGTCGCTGAATTCGATCTCGATCACGCCCTGCACATAGCCCATGTAGTAATAGAATTCCATCTCCGTGATATAGCCGTCCTTGACCGTGATATTCGGACGGATATAACTTGAACCCGTGTTCCCGACCGTCGCATACAGGCCGTAGAGCTGGTCGAGAACGTCGACGTAGCGGTAGAACTCCGTTGCGACGATGTTCATGGCTTCATTGACCTCGTAATACATATCGAAGTCGTCGCCCTCTTTCCCTGCCTGATAACCCGTGAAGATCTCCGCGGCGAAATTCAGACCGGGGCGGGCTTCCCTGACATTCCCCTTGAAGGCGCGGGTCGCCACATAGTGGTCGTCCTCGAGCGCGAACTGGTTGTAAAGGTCGTCTCCGACCTGCGTGAAGCCGTATTTGTAGCCCGAATATGTGTATTTGATGTCTTCTGCGCTCGTCCCGAACTCCCATTCGAAGTCTTCATAGAGGCAGGTGGTGTCCGTGACCGTCTCCTTATAGCCCGTATAGGACATCGATGAGCTTGTGAGCGCGTTCTGCTCGAGATTTCGGTAGATCATCGTATAGCTGTTGAGATCGTGCATGTTTTTGAGCGCTTCCTTCAAAGGAGTGTGGATCCCCTCATCGAATTTGAACTTGCCGATCGTCGGCACTTCCACAGTCTCCCCGTAGGCGATGATCGCGCTCAGGGTCATCGTCGCATTGTCCCCGGGAGAGACCTGCGTATCGTTCTCGCTCACCGCGGTGAAACCGAGCACTTCGTCCGCTTCCACGATGAGAGAGATGGTCTTGGGTGTGAATTCGTAAGGGATCGCGGCGCTGATCATGCGCTGCATGCGCGTCTTATCTCCCCCCTTATATGTCCATGCGAACAGCTCGCCGTCGTACTCGAAATCGGACACCGAGAACTTTACGGGATTGTCGGGAGAGCCCGAGAAGCAGTTGTACATGCCCCCTTCTTCCCAGCCGATCTCGTTGCCGTCGTCGTCGAGCATGGGAACGAGCTCTTCCTCGTTCATGAGGCTGACGCTGACGACATTGGCGATGCCGCCACTCTCTTCGACGTACATATCGTAGGGAATGTCCGTGCCGTCGCCCGTCTCATAGCTTGCATACCAATGCGTGCCGTCCATCGCGGTCTCGGAGGTGAGCTGCGAGCTCCCGAGGTATTCGGGACGGGAACCGATGGTGTAGACATCGATGTCGATGGTGCTGAGGAACTGGACCGTCGTCTCACGGGCAAGCGCGTCGAGCATATCCTGCGTCAATTCGGTATAGGCGCGGACGGTGACCGTCTTTTCGGCGTACTTTGCATCGTTGCCGTTGCTCGTCGCGCGGATGGTGATGACCTTATCCCCCGTCACTTCCTTGGCGGTAAGGAGTCCCGCAGCGCTGATGGAAGCGAATTCGCCGCCTTTTGTGACCGACCATGTGACCGTCTTATCCGAAACATCGCCCGTCACGGTCGCGGTATATTGCGACGTCGTGCCGCTCGGCACATTTTGGGCGCCGAGAATGGACACCGTTGCGTCGGGCGCGGTATAGGAACCCGTCGCCGCCTCGGAATCGAGATACCCGTTTGCCTTTGCGATGACGCTGTATGTAAAATCGTGTTTGGGGAGTCCGCCGCTCAGTGTATAAGACGTCTCCGTCACGGTTGCGCTCATGTCATCGACGGTGACAAGATAAGATGTCGCGTGCGGGACATAGCTCCAGATAATTGTCCCGTCCCCCGAGAGGCTGAGATCCTGCGGGGTAGCGAGCTGTTCGGACGCGCCGCTTTGTTCGCCGCCGTTATCGCCGTTATCGGGCGTTTCGGTTTTATCGTCACAACCCGCAAAGGCGAGGATCATGACGAGCGCGAGAAAGATACTGATAAATTTCTTCATGGTTTTTCTCCTATTTGACCGACGGACGGGAGCCGCCGATAAATTGTTTTTCTCGTGGCGCATCAAAATGCGCCACGAGGCTGTTTTTTGGAAAAAAACAAAATTTTTGGGTTTTGCCTTCCGAAATTACTTGTTTTCCTTCTTCTTTACGAGAACAACGCATGCCGCGGACAGGAGCACGATCCCCGCGAGGATCGCGCCGCCGACGCCGATGACGCTGCCGCAGCCATCCTCTTCGGACTCCCCGCCCTGCGCGCCGCCGGGATCGGAAGGCGTGTCGGGCGTATTGGGATCGGTGCCCGGGTGCGCCGCTTCGTACCCACTGAGGAGATTGTTGTACTTATCCTGCACGAGGAGTCCCCTTTCATCGACATCGAGACGGGAGATCGCGTCGCGGAGCGCCACGATCCTGCTGTCGAGCTCCTGCGATTGCACGTAAGTGTCGGGCAGGGCGTCGATCAGGGCCTGAATGTCGCGCACTTCCTTGGTGGAATTGGCAATCTTGAGACGGACGATCGTGCTTCTCGCGTTTGTGACAAGCGTTCTGAGCCTCTCCCATTCCGCCGCTTCAATGCCGTGATCCGCCGGATCCTGCTTGACCGCGTTGAGGGCGGCGACTGCGTCGGAGATGAGCTTTTCGTGCGCCATCGTGATCGTGTCGATCTTCTCGATCTCGGCGGCGTATTCGAGGAAGTTCTTCATCGCCTGCTCCATCGCAACATAGTTGCTGCGCTGTGCGTTTGCCACCGAACCGAAGTAGACGAGATAGATCACGTTGTCGTACCCCGAGACCTCATTCGCGGGAAGGATCATCTCGATGGGATTGTTCCTGCCGACGAGGTCGATAAAGTTGTAGTAGGTGAGTTCGAGCCACCCGTACATGCTCTGCTGGTTGTGCAGGATCGCATAGCCGGGATCGGTCGATTCGAGCAATTCGCTTCCGCTCGGATCGTAGGAGCTCTCGAGGGTGGGAGCCGTCGCAGAGCGGAATTCCACCGACTTCAAAGCCGTATAGCCATAGAAGGCATGGTCGCCGATCGAGACGAGGGAATCGGGAAGCACGAGCGAGGCAATATGGGTGTTCGCACTGCCCGCATAATTGCCGATGCGGTACGTTCCCTCTTCGACTTCGAGTTTTTGGACGTTCATCCCAGCGGGAACAGACGAAAGGAGCTGTTTGCCGTTCGCCATATTGGTGTAGAGCACGCCGCCGACGAGTTTCGCATAACCGTTGATGGCGCCGTCCGACTTCTTCTCCGTCCCGAAGGTGTACTTCTGAATGCCGTCACAGTTCAGGAACACATAGCTCCCGATCTCTTCAAGCTCCGTCGAGAAATTGAAGCCCGTAAGATTGAGATTCCCTTGGAATGCCGCGTCGCCGATGCGGGCGAGATGAGGGGCATTGAAGGAGGTGAATGCGGAGCTCTGGAAGGCGTATGCGCCCACCGTGGTGAGTTTGGGTGCTTCGATCGTTCCGCCGATCGCGGTATCCGCAAAGGCGGCGTCGGCGATCTCTTCCACTGCGGAAAGGTCGATTTCGGCATCGGAGAAATGGTAGCCGCCTGTCGCCGAGCCGTCATCGTAGTGCCCTGCCGAGGTGAAGGCATATCTGCCGATCTTCTCCACATTGCCGAGGTTGATCTCAGAGAGTGCGGAGCATCCGACGAACGCATAGTCGCCGATCTCCTTGCAGGTCTCGGGCAACGTCACCGTTGCGAGTGCGACGCACTCGGCAAAGGTTTCGGTCGGGATCACCGTGATATCTCCGTGGAAGGTCACGGAATACAGACAGTCGCAGCCGTAGAAGGCGTCCGTATCCATCTCCACGAGCGATGCGGGGAATTCAAGGACCGTGATCTTGGGCGCATTGCCCGCCCTGCCGTCGATGACGGAATAGTCCATGAAGGCGCCGTAGCCGATCCATGTGAGTCCATCGCCGAAGGTAAGGTCCGCAAGCTCGCCGCAGTTCGCAAAGGCGAAATCGCCGATGGAGGTGATATGGGTGAGTTCTGCCTTTCCGAGAGCGGTACAGCCGAAGAATGCTTCGTTGCCGAGCGCCCCCGTTGCCTTGCTCAGGTCGATTTCGGAGAGCTTCGTGTTGTTCGAGAAGCACAGGGCTCCGATCTCAACGCCGCCTTCTTCGGGCATGGTAACGGTTTGGAGAGAGGTACAGCGCTGAAAGACGCCGAGCCCGAGTTTGGCATTCGCGCCGACCTTGACGCTCGTAAGACCGCTGTTGAGGAATGCCCCTTCGCCGACCTCTGCATTCGCGCCGATCTCGGCAGTTGTAAGCGCCGCCGCCTGCGTAAAGGCGTAATCGCCGATCGTCTTCACGCTGCCGAGATTGTTGAGCGTCGCAAGAACTTGGCAATTATTGAAGGCACGGAGACCGACCGTCGTCTCCCCCGCCGCCGCAAAGGTGACAGAAGCGAGCGATTCGCAGCTTGCAAACGCATAGCTTCCAATCTCGACCGCGCCTTCAAATGTCACGGAAGTGATTGGCGCGCCGCTGAATGCGCTGTTTCCGATATGCGTGACGGTCGCGGGGATCGTGAGTGCGGGAGAATTCTGATAGGCGTTGATCGCCGCAAGGATGATCGTATCTTCCGCCTTGTTGAGGAGTTGGTGTCCGTCCTCCGACATGGAATAGAATCCGCTGTTTTCGGGGACGGTGATCGTCGCGAGCGCGGTGCCCCTGAAGAGGTTTCCCGCCGTCACGTCGATTTGGGTGTTCGCCTGAAATTCGATGGTCGCGAGCGCGGCACAGTCTTGGAATACGTTTGCACCGAGCGTAAACGCGCTGTTCGGAAGAACAACCTTTTGGAGCGACTTATCGCCGCTGAAAGCACTGTCGTGAATGGCTTCGAGCCCGTTCTTGAACGTCACGCTCGTGAGCGACTCGTTCCCCGAGAAGGCGTTTGCGGGAATAAATTTCTTCTCGAAAATTTCCACGCTTTCGAGCCCGCAGTCGCGGAAGATGCCGACGGAGAGTTTGGTAAGTTCGCCGAGCGTCACATTCTTGAGCTTTGTGCAGCCCGCAAAGGCATTTTCGCCCGCATTGCGAAGCGTTGTGAGATCCACGGAAGTGAGCCCCGTGCAGTTTCTGAAGCCATCCTTGCCGACCGTGTACATGCTCGGCATGTTGATGTTGTCGAGCGTCTCGCAATTCGTAAAGACATAGTCGCCGATGACTTCCACATCTTCAAGATTGATGGTTTTGAGGGAGACGTCGTTGTAGAAGGCGTACCGTCTGAGGAATTTCACCGTATCGGGAAGTTCCACGGTCTCGAGTGCGGTACAGTTATAGAATGCGTACTGCTGGATCTCCATCACGCCGTCGGGGACGACGACCGACCTGATCGTATCGTTGATCCCGGGGATACGGTTTGCGTAGACATCGTCGTCGGGAAGTTCCTGCGCGTACTGGTAGTTCGTCTCATAGAGGCTGAATGCGTTGGGACCGATGTAGAGGATGCCCTCGTCGTCGGGGATGACGACATTCCCGCCCACGCCCTTGTAGGCGACGAGCGTGCGGGCTTCATCGATGACAAATTCGCTGTTGACCGTGATACGGATGGAAGCGATGAGGTTGGAGCCCCCGACGCTGAGCGTAATGGTCGCACTGCCCTTTTTGAGGGCCGCCACAACGCCGTCTTCCGTAACCGAGACGATATCCGACCTGCTGGACGCATAGGTAAGATCGTACTTATCGGCGACGTACCAAGGATCGAGGTCATAGTGAAGCTGGATCTGTTCGCCCGGATAGACAGAGATTGCGCCGTTTACCGCGGTCAGGAAGATCCTGTCCCCCGTGGAGCCGATATCGCTCGTCTGCCCCGCACGCGCATGGGCAAAGAGGGTATCGAAATAGGAGAAGCGGATGCTCTTGATGTTCTCCTTCGTCACATCTTCGATGTCGTTCGCCGAAAGCGGCACAACGGTGTTGACGGCACTTGTTGCCGACTCGGACTGCCTTGCACGGACGTTGACGGTAATGGTCGCGGAATCGCCGTAGAAGTTCTCCCTGACGGTGATGATCGTCCTGCCCGTCGACTTGCCGAGGACCTGCCCCTCTTTCACCGACGCGATGTTATCGTTATTGGATTCCCAGATGAGGTAACGGAGATAATCCTTATTCTCGTCGACACTCGGATCGGTCGTCGCAAGATACTGGGTAAGATCGACCACTTCGCCGACCTCGAGGGTGACAAGGGACTTCCTGCCGCTCGACGTCGTTCCGTCGTTCGTGAAGCTGAACTTGCCGCGTTCGCCGGGATTGGTGCCGGGGAGCTGGCAAACATAGAGATTCTGGTTGAGCGCGTAGTCCTCGACCGTAAAGCCGAGCGCGCTGGGAATGAGTTCGTCGTATTCGAGATTTTCGAGGATATCCGTGATCTCGACGCGGACTCTGTAGTCCTCACCCTTATCGCCGTACAGCGGAATGGGATTCTTCAACAGATAGGAAGGCGAATACTGGCTGGAATTCTGCGTTCCGTCGTATTCGGGATTGACAGAGAACACAAGGGGCGTCAGCGCCATTGCATACTGATTGTCGTAAATGGTGAGATAGACGTAGTAGCGATCCTTTTTGAGGTTCTTATCGTACACCTTTTCGTAGGTCGCGCTCTTGATGATGGGCGCCTCGGTATCGAGGGTGAAGTCGAACGAGAAGGTGTTGCGGGCATTGGTCGTGAGTCCGTCGCGCTCATAGTCGAGCTGCCCCACCATCTTGAACTCGTACCTGCGGTTGCTCATGAGCCCGAGCTGCGCGGAATTGATGCGGAGGAACTCATAGTTCGGGATGGGAGATCCGCCCTGCGAGAACGCCTTGCGGGCGTTCGTGAGAACATATTCGTAGACGACTTCCCCCGTTTCCTTATCGGTGATGGTGTACGTCATCGTCTTGCAGCCGCGGAGAAGCCCCGCATAGACGGAAGAGATCCCGTCGATCTTATTGAGCTCGTTGGAGATAGCGATGCGGTCCTCGGAAGCGGGGATCGGATCGTAAGTGCTCTCGTCGATATCATAGAGATAGGTGCCGAGCGGAATGAGATAGTTGTAGTAATAGGAACCGTAAGGGGTCGTCGCGTAATAATCCGCCTTGAGCTTATCCTCTTCGTCAATCCCCGCGTTGTGCGCTTCCGACTCCACTTCGAAATAGGTCTTATCGAAGATGGGCGCCTGCGTCCAGTCGCCGTAGAAGGCAAGGAAGGGAATGTTGAGGTCGATCTCTTTCTCTCCGACGGCGTCGAGCGTCACGAACCCTTCGACATACATGCCGTACGGGAAGAGGGATTCGATGGTGTTCTTATCCTCTTGCGAGAGGGTGTAGGTGAGCTTGATCTTGGCAGTCTGGCCCGCCCCGACGCTCACGCGCTTGCCGCTGATGCTCCCCTGTCCGCTGACAACTTCCGCCGTGAAATTGTTGGAAAGGAGCTGGTCGCGCTCCGCGATGTGCTTTTCGTCCGCCGTAGAGACGCTCTCCGTCATGCCGATGAGACCGAGATCGTACTGCATCTGCACATCGGAAACGTTGACGATGTTGAACTCCATGACGTAGACGCCCTTTCTCTGGGGGTCATCCATGAGCTCGAGCTTCGTACGGTCCTTGCCGTCGACGGTGAGGTATGCCTTGGTGTTGACGACGTTATTGAGGCTCGCAAGCCCCGCGCCCTGCTTTCTCGGCGAATAGGGATTGCCCTGCTGGTTCAGGATGATGGTCGCCGTCGACATGAGCATCTGGTTGGTGAGCACCGAGATCTGCTTCCACGTCATATCGTTATAACGGGACTGGTCCTTGATGAACTGGCGGATGAGGACGACGAGCCCGCACATGTTGGGGCATGCCATCGAGGTACCGCTGATCTGGTCGTATTTATCGCCGGGGACGGAGGAAGTGATGTTGCCGCCGTGCGCCGTGATGTCGGGTTTGAGGGTGAGGTCGGGCAGAGGTCCCCAGCTCGAGAAGTCGGACATGAAGGGGCCCGCTTCCTGCTCATAGCTGAGCGTCAGAGTGCCCTCTTTCACCTTCGCAAGTTCCGTGCCGTCCTCCTTGGAGATGGAGATCGTGGGGATATGGTCGGTTTTCCCCATGGACATGAGGATGTCGCCTTCGATGTTGTTGTAGATGATACATCCGATGGCGCCCGCATTCTTTGCCTGAAGCGCCTTGTCTTCAAAGGTCGAGTCGCCGCGGCTGACAAGGGCGATCTTGCCCTCAACGTCGACCGTGGAATAATTGACACGGTAGCCGTAGCCGGGGACGGTGACGTATTTGACGGTGAGCGTCCCATCCGCCCCCACCGAAACATTGTTGTAGCGGTTGGGATGCTGGCTCTCCGTAAAATTGTATCTCTCGCCCTTGCTCTTTACGTCGGAGAAGAGTTCGTCGAAGAAATTGTTCTCTTCGCCCGAGATGGAGTTGGATTCGTTGAAGAAGAATACCTTTGAACCGTTGCCGACGATGTATTTGCTCTTGATCCCGTCGATCGAAGCGACGGAGAGCGCTGCGGGATAGGTCGAGGGAGAGCCGATGGTGCCGTTGTCGGGATTGGTGACAAAGCTCGTGTTGCCCTGTGCGCCGCCGAAGGCGGAGCTGTAGTGGTTGCTCGCCGCGGTGACGAGGCTCACGCCGCTTGCGTTGATCTTATCGTACACATCGTTGACGGGATCGCCGTCCTTCTCGCGCACGAAACCGCAAGCCGCGCCGAGGGACATATTGATCGCGTCGACCCCAAGAAGAACCGCGTCCTCGAGCGCCGCAAGGATATCGTCCGTTTCGGCGCCTTCGCTAAGGTCGGGGAACACCTTCATGAGCACGAGCTGCGTATCGATCGCGATGCCCCTGAAGGGGATATCGTTCCCCTCTTCATCCTTGACGGGATTGCCGTCTTTGTCCGTATAGGAGTCCGCGTAGCCGCCGATGATCCCCGCGACGTGGGTACCATGTTCGGAATCGTAGGGCGAAACGTCGGGATCCTTATCGGCATAGTCGTAGTGGAAAGGAATTTTACTGCTGTAATAGACGTCCGAAACGCTAAGGGAGGGCGTCGTTTCGACAGCGTTGAGTTTTTCCCCCTCTGCGCCATCCGCGATCATGTTTTTGATGTCATTGTATTTGAACATGAGTTCGCCTTGGGGCTCATGAGAATTGTAGGCGGGATGGCTGAGCGCAAAACCCGAGTCGAGCACGGCGACCGAAGTCCCCTTGCCCGTATAGGGCTGCCCGTCCGGATCCTTTGCGCTTCCGGAGTTGAAGATACCCGTCTCATAGACGTCGACGGCGTTCTCGATCGCGCTCGCGTCGGTGACGTCCGACTCCTGCGGACGGCTGTATGTTTCGGCGAGCGAGGCGCTCTTCACCCCGCTGAGCTGTTCGATCTTCAAAAAGTTGCCGTAAGTCGTCGTGACGGCGACTGCGTTTGCGATCGTCGTATAAGTATAATTGACAGACGTGATCAGTCCCTGCGAGGTAAGCCTGCGGAGAAAGTCGGTCTGATTGAAAGCGATGGAATTTTTCTTCTGGATGCCCATGGGCGTCTTGGCAAATTCGCCGACGGACATCTTTTCGGAAAGCTCTTCATCGGCAAGATATGTGTCGATGAGTGCGTCGCCGTTGAGGGAAAGGATCGCGACGACCTCGTCGTTCTCCGAATACCCCTTGTTTTCGATGAGATATTCCGCCTTGATGCGGGACATCCGCTCTTCGGGCGTAAATTCAAAGTCGCTCTGGAAGAGCTTGAGCTCGTTGGAGCCTTCCTGCTCCTCCGTCCCGTACTCTAACGAGGGTTGGGAAGAGCTGCTACTGCTGCCTTGGTCTGCGGCAGACGAGCCCGTATCGCACGCCGCAACGGAGAATCCCATCACGCCTACCAGTAATAAACATAAGATTGTTTTCAACTTTGCCATAAGTGACCTCTTTTCTTGTTACTTGTTACTTGTTGCTTGATTCATGGCATGAGCCAGAAATAGATCAGAAGTGCCGTCAGGGTGAAACAGGCAAGCACCATGAACAGGATCGGAAGATAATGCCCCAGTGCCGCACGGATCGCCGCACGCCTCTCCTTTTTGGTGAGATAGGCGTCTTCGTCGTCCTTACGGTGCTTCCCCGTGAGCCCTTCCATGCTATATATGGTGTGGCCGTCGTCAACGTACTTGACTTTCTTCCGTTTGCGCTTCTTCTGCTCCTGCGGTTGTGCCTGCGGGTGTATCTGCGGGTTCGGTTCCGTCTGCGGAGACGCCATCTGTTCCGTCTTGGGTTCCGCCGATGCTACTGTCTGTTCCGTCTGCGGAGCCGCTGTTTCTTGTTCTCTTTCTGTGTTTTCTTGCATACTCCTCCGCTTCCTTCTCCGCTTGCAGGCGAAGTTCTTCTTCGTACATCGCGTCGTATTTATCCAACTCGCGCATGATCTCTTCGTTATAGAGATGGCAGGCGACAAAGTGGTTTTCCTCCGTCTCGAGATAGGCGGGCGGGATCATGCGGCAGACGTTCATACATTGCGAACAGCGGGTATGGAATTTGCAGCCGCGCGGCGGGTTTGCGGGGGAAGGGATATCCCCCTCGAGGATGATGCGGTTCATCTTCGCATCGGGATCGGGCACGGGCACCGCCGAGAAAAGCGCCTTCGTGTAGGGATGCTGGGGATTTTCGAAGATCCTCTCGGTATCCCCGAGCTCCATGACGTTCCCGAGATACATGACCATGATCTGGTCGGTAATATACTTGACGACGGAGAGATCGTGGGAGATGAACACATAGGTGAGCCCCATCGTCCTCTGAAGATCTTTGAGCAAATTGATGATCTGCGCCTGAATGGACACGTCGAGCGCGGAGACGGGTTCGTCGCAGATGACGAGCCGCGGCTTCACGGCGAGGGCGCGGGCGATGCAGATCCTCTGGCGCTGTCCGCCCGAGAATTCGTGGGGATAGCGGTCGTAATACTGGGGTTGCAGGCCGCACTGCTTCATCACGCCGAGCACATAGTCGTGGATCTCGTTTGAGGGCACGATCTTATGCACTTTGACAGCCTCTGCAATGATCGAACCGACCGTCATACGGGGCGGAAGACTGGAATAGGGATCCTGAAAGATGAGCTGGATATCCGTTCTGTACTTCCTGAGTTCGCTCTTTTTGAGACTGCTGAGCTCGACCCCGTCGAACACGACCGTCCCGCCGTCCACATCGTAGAGGCGGAGGATCGTTCTGCCCAGCGTCGTCTTGCCGCAGCCGGATTCCCCCACCACGCCGATCGCGGTACCCGCGTTCACTTCGAAGCTCACATCGTCTACGGCGTGAAGGAATTGGGTCGGTTTTCCGAAGAAGTTGCGCTTGATGGGAAAGTATTTTTTGAGATGCTCCACCTTCAAAATGGGCTCTTCGGTCTTGTCAACGAAAGTTTCTTCCATTTATCACTCCTCGTAGAGATAGCATGCCACGCTGTGCGTATCGCTTACTTTGTATTCTTTCGGATATTCTCCGCCGCACTTTTCGGTGCATCTCGTGCAACGGTTGCGGAAATAGCAATGGTTCGGCAGATTGATGGGGTTGGGGACCTGCCCGGGGATGGAGTAGAGCGGCTCCTTTGCACTGGAACCGATGAGCGGTTTGCTCTTCTGCAGTCCCACCGTATAGGGGTGGAGCGGGTTGCGGAAGATCTCCTGCACCGTCCCGCGTTCGATGATCCTGCCCGCATACATGACGACGACTTCGTCCGCCATTTCGGCGATGACGCCGAGGTCGTGCGTGATGAGCATGATCGAACAGCCCTGCGACTTCTGGAGTTCACGCAGAAGTTCCAAGATCTGCGCCTGAATGGTGACGTCGAGCGCCGTCGTCGGCTCGTCCGCGATGATGAGTTTGGGGTCGCCCGCGAGCGCCATTGCGATCATGACGCGCTGGCGCATGCCGCCCGACAGCTCGTGCGGATAGCGTTTATAGCAATGTTCGGGCATGGAGATGCCGACTTTTTTGAGCATCTCGATGCTGTATTCCTTCGCCTCTTCCTTCGAGATCGTGGGATTGCGGAGGAAGGAAACCTCGTCGAGCTGGAAACCGATCGTGAACACGGGGTTGAGGCTCGTCATGGGCTCCTGAAAGATCATCGTGATGTCCTTGCCGCGGATGTTGTACATCTGCTTGGTGGGCGTCTTCACGATGTCGTATGCGATCTTTCTCCCCTCTGCGTCGTAGCCGAGATCGGCGGAGTTGAAGCGGATCTGCCCGCCGACGACCTGCCCCTGCGGCGCCTGCACGAGCTGCATGATGGAGAGCGACGTAACGCTCTTGCCGCAGCCCGATTCCCCGACGACGCCGACCACTTTGTTCTTGGGAATGTTGAAGGAGACGCCGTTGACCGACTTGACCGTCCCCGTATCGGTGAAGAAATAGGTCTCTAAGTTATCGATCTCGATGAGGTTGTTCTCATCCTGCATCACCGTCGTATACTCACTTTGGTCGAGCTTGCGCCGTTTGAGCTTTTCGTAGTACTTCATCTGTTTGAGATTGTACTTGATGATACGGCGGCTCTCCTTCATGGAGATATAATTGGAATATTTATTTTTTGCCATTGACTATTTCCTCGCTTTCGGATCCATAGCGTCTCTCAATCCGTCTCCGATAAAGTTGAACCCGAGCACCGCGATCACGATCAGGATACCTGCGGGAAGCCATATATTCATATGGTATATGAGGACCTCACGGCTCTTTGCGAGGGCGATCATCGTCCCCCATGCCGCCTTGGGAAGCTGAACGCCGAGCCCGAGATAGCTCAGGCTGGATTCATACAGAATGACGGAGCCGAGCCCGAGCGTCATCGAGACGATGAGCTGCGGCATGACGTTCGGCACGAGGTGTTTGAAGATCCGCCGCCAAGGTGAGAAGCCCATGACTTCGGTCGCCGTGATGTATTCCTGCTCCCGCAGCCCGAGGATCTGCCCGCGGACGAGCCGCGCCGTCCCGCTCCAGCCGAATAGGGTTATAATGACCATCAGGACGTAGATTTGTACATCGGGCGCCAAATGCCACGAATCGATGACCGCCGAGGCGATGAGCAGGATGGGCAGCGTCGGGATACAGTTGAAGATATCGACGATACGCATGAGCACATTGTCGATCCAGCCGCCGAAATAGCCCGAGATCCCGCCGACTACGATGCCGATGAGCGTTTCGAGAATGACGACGATAAATCCGATGATGAGCGAGATCCTGCCGCCGTACATGAGACGCGCAAAGACGTCCATGCCCTGGTCGTCCGTGCCGAGAATGTGCCCCTCGCCGGGAGGAAGAAGGCCGTTTGCCCTGCCGGACGTGTTTTCGACATCCACGACTTCGAGGATCGTGAAGGTCTCTTCGTTGAGATCTTCCGCGTCGATGACGCCCGATTGGGTACTGTAGACCTTATAGCTTCTGTCGACTGCTTCTTCGAGGGTCAAATTGTCCTCATGTGCCGTGTGGATCCACTCCACATTGTCGAACCATCCGTAGACGACGGGTCCGAGGAAGGAGAAGAGGAAGAGCGCGACGATCATGACGAGTCCCACGATGGAAAGTTTGGAGCGGAAGAACCTGCGGAGAACGAGCCGCATGGGGCTCATCTCCTTATAAGTCTCCATATCGGCGCCGACGTCCGCATTCTCCCCTTCCTCCGGAAGGACAGCCCCTTCGTGATCGGCGACGACGACCTCCGCATCCGTATGGACAGACGCTTCATCCATCGTTACCGTCGTGGGCTCGGTTTCTTCTTGCAAGATATTGTTGTCTTGTTCTTTCATAATGCCTGATCCTGCCTGTTTATTGTAACTTGACCCGAGGGTCTACGATGGAATACATGATATCCGAGAAGAGCGTTCCGATGACGGTCAGGACGGCGAGGAACATGTTGTACCCCATGATGAAGGGAATATCGCCCTGCCGCAACGCGTTGTAGGCAAGGTTCCCGATCCCGTCGATGGAGAACACCTGCTCGGTGATCATCATGCCGCCGAACAGCGATGGCAGGATGCCCGCAAGGAGCGTCGCGAGAGGGATCAGGGTATTGCGGAAGGCGTGCTTGTAAACGACGCGTTTCTCGCTCAATCCCTTCGCGCGCGCGGTCCTGATATAATCTGCGTTGAGCACTTCGAGCGTATTCGTTCTCGTGTAGCGCATGAGTCCGCCGATCGAAAGAATGACCGTGACAAAGACGGGAAGGATGAGATGGACGATGATATCACCGAGTTTCTCCATCCCGCCGCCGAACGTGTCTGCGTAATTCTTCGACGGATTGACCAGACCCGAATTGGGAAGCCAGCCCAGCTCGGTCGAAAAGAGCCTGATCGCGATATAGGCAAAGAAGTACGTCGGCAAGGCAATTCCGATCATCGTGAACACCGTCGTCACATAGTCGCGCACGGAGTATTGGTGCGTCGCACTCGTGATGCCGAGCGGGATCGCGATGAGGAATTGCAGAATGGTCGCCACGACTGCGATCGCGAACGAGATCCACATGTTTTCACCAATGACCTGCCCTACGGGCTTGTTATGGATGAAAGAATTGCCGAAATCTCCCCTGAGCATATTGCCGAGCCATTTGAAATATCCGCTCAGGATCCCCGTAAAGGAATTGTCGCCGATGCCGTACAGGTCTTTGAACCGCTGAATATCTTCCTGATCGATCGACCCTTGGCTGAGCTGCGACGCAAACTTCGTATCGACGTAGTCCGCCGGCATCAAGCGCACCAAAAAGTAGATGATGATCGAGACGCCCAAAAGGATCACGATGGAGATGAGGAGTCTTTTTACAATGTATTTGAACATGGCTTCACCAGAGTTTTGTTACTTCGTTTTTTTCCTTATTGAATTGAATAGATATTTTATCTTTCGACGACGAGCGAGACAAGATGGATGTCCGATGTGAGCCCCTTGAATGCAGAGAGCTTGCTGTCGGGTGTGAAGGTGCTCACATCGATCTTATTGGTGTTGTACGCGAAGAGGTCGTCCCTCTGATAGGTGGGAAGCTCGATCGCGAGTTCCATGACTTTGTCGAGCGCGAGTTTGTAGACCTGCGCACGCGTCCTCTTGCCGGTCTCCGTCGAATCGTCGATTTCACGTCCCCGCTCGATAAGTTCCGCAAGCTCGGTGAGCATCTTGTCTTCACGCTCGTACTTGCTCGGGTTATTGTTGATCTGGCGGTAACCCCAGTTGAGCACGGAGGACGCCGTGGATTCTCTGTGATAGACCTGATACATATCGGGGTCGATCGTGGAGCCCCATGCCGCCGCCCAGACGGTGAGGTCGCCCGTGGCGAGCTTCGTAAGTCCGTTGGTATCCGTCTTGACTTCGATGTTGAAGCCCCAGCGGTTCAGAAGTTCCTTCGCGTGCCAGAGCGCCTGGAATGCGGGGTGATCGGTTTCGTCGCCGACGACCGTAAAGACATACTTGCAGGTATCGTTCCCTTTGAAGTAAACGCCGTCCGCATTCAGGCTGTACTCGTCCGCTTCGACGAGATTGCGGATGAATCTCTCCTGTTCCGCATCCGTGAGCCTGTCGCCCGCCTTTTTGCCGAGTGCGCGGACATAGTTTGCGTAATCTTCATTGACGACGTTCAGGTTGCTCGGAACGGGGCCGTTGATGTAGGGATAATAGCTCGTAACGTTCTGGAGCGCATACTCGGAGACCCAGCTCGAAAGAGACATGGAGCGGTAGATGGGCTTCGCGGTCGTTCCGTAGTAGTCGACCGTCTCCTGTGTGTTGATGCAGTGCATGATCGCACGGCGGACGTTCAGGGAAGGCACTTTACCTGCGTTGATGCCGATATAGCCGTAGCCCGCGGTCTGGACGCTCTTATTGCCGATCCCCTCGTCCTTCTTGCCGTTGAGCTCTGCGATGGTGTTGGGCTTCGCGTTGGGTTCGACAAAGTCGATCGATTTCGAATAGAGAGATTCCACCATCTGGTTTTCCGCGACGACGCTGAAACGGACCTTTTTGATCTTCGCGGGGTTGCCGTCGGCGCCCTTGAAGTAAGGGTTGCGCTCGAAATAGACAGTACCGAGGTTATAGAAGTCGCCCGCTGTGACATTGTCGAGCCCGCCCGAAGACTTGCTCGCCGCGTAGGG
Organism: uncultured Clostridia bacterium; assembly: GCA_947630775.1. Taxonomy (GTDB): domain Bacteria; phylum Bacillota; class Clostridia; order Christensenellales; family Borkfalkiaceae; genus Gallimonas. The sequence continues at coordinate 33,566 of CANRIY010000001.1, forward strand.
ACCTGCGCCCTTGGGCAAACCGACTTTATCGGGAGAGTTCACAACGGTCTGCAGGAACGTCTGGGACTTGTATTCCACGCCGAAGTTCTTTTCGTAATCGAATTTTGCAATGTGCTCCGCATCCGAATAATAGTTCATGGGTGCGACGGAGAACGCAAAGTTCCAGATCGCCTTGGGGTCGATCTTTTTGATGGTGATGGAGAGGACTTCGTTGCTCTCGGGCGAGACATGGGTCTGCGCTTCGTCGAGATAGACGGGCCTTTTGTATTCCTTGCCGTTGACTGTGACGGAAGAATCCTTGTTGGCAAACTGGATACCGGAGATGTTGGGGAACTCCAGATCGCCTTCGGTCTTGTCATCCTCCATTGCATCGTTTGTAAGTTCCGTAAAGAGGTTATCTGCCGTCATCCAGTATTGCAGGACTTCGTTGAGCTTTTCGGGAACAAAGCGGTCCCTTACAAACTCGATCGCCTTTTCCTTCGTCCATGTGCGGACATCCTCAATATCGCCCGCCGCGCAGCTGAGTTCACCGTTGCCGCCGTTTTCGTTCTTGTTCCATTGGATAACGTTTTCGTTATAGAGGAACTGCTCAACGTCGGATTGCAGAAGATTTCTGTGGATCTCGCCGTGCGCATCCGTAAAGACGGTCGTCTCATAGGAATTGAGAGCATTCGACCAGTCGCTTTCAAGCTCTTCGCCAAAGAGTTTGATCGCTCGCTCGTAGTCCTCCACGATATTCGGAAACTTGGAAAGATAATCCGATTCCAGCTTCGCCTTGAATCCGTCGATGTCGAGATCTGAATTGTTATCATCCTCGTAGATCTCTGTGTGCGCGTAAAGGAGGTCGTCGATCCTAGCACGCGCCTCTTTTTCGTACTTCAAACGGAAGTTATCCTGCTCTGTCTCGGTCGCCGCCTGCGTGCGGTACTCTTTCAGGCCGACGATGTCCGTCGAATAGATGGTGCTTGAGCCCGTATACTGCGGATCGAGATAGACGTAGAGGTTGAAGAGCACGTCCTTCATCGAAAGGTAGCTGCCGTCGGAGAACTGGATGTTGTTTTTGAGAACAAATTTATATTCCGTCCTCTGCGCTTCCCCTTCTCCCGTCGTTTTGATCTCGAGATCTTTCACGACGACCGCTTCGCTGTCGCCCCATACGGGGTTGCCGTTTTCGTCGTTCGAGAGCATGCTCATCTGCGTCATACCGACGACGGTGCTGTCCGTCCCGGAGGTCGAGAAGAAGGGATTGAACACCTTGTCGAGCGCAAGCGTCGAAAGGACGAGCGGATCGTTCTCGTTATCGAAAATCTCTTTCTCCTCTTCGCCGCATCCCGCAAAGATCCCCAATGCAAAGACGCTGGCGAGACCTGTTGCTGCGAATTTCAGTACTTTCTTTTTCATCTTTCTATACTCCTTGTCTTATTTTCTGTTTATAATGCCGTTTTATTGATACCTTATTTGTTTCAAACCGTCCGCTTTCACCCGGAAAGGGTCGTGAGCGCTATTTCTATTTTTCCTTCGATTTTGCTATCGTCTGTGGGAGTAACATGAACGGCCTTTTCGCTTTCTACGAACAGCTTGTTCATGGAGAATCCGTCCGGCACCTTCGTTACCTTGAATGTTCCCGTAAAGGAGACGTTGCGGATCGTGGAGGAGGTGGCCGTGGCTGCAATCGGTGCGACGTAAATGTATGTGATCAGCGAGTTGTCCGCCGTGAGATCGATCGTGACGCCCGTGAAAGAAATATCCTCGATGCGCGCATGATCCATCATACCGAAGAGGCTGACGACCAAGGAACCGCTTTCGAGCGGCTTTTTTTCTCCGACGAGAGAACCCGCGTTATAGCCGAGCTTGAAATTCTTGATCGTATGGCCGTTGCCTTTGATGTAGACCTCTACGGGCGTTTGGTCGACAATGTTTTTGACGCCGCCATAGACACGGGACGACGAATTCGCAAACCCGTTGAATGTCTCGCCCTCAAAGTCGATATCGGCGAGGAGCTCGATGCTGGTTCTGTCCTTGACCACAGCCGACAGTTCGGCCGCATTCGATACGTAGGTGAAGACGCCGTCTACAAACTCGACAAAAACTTTGACCGTACACTCTTTCTTCAGCACTTCGCCCGTATCGGGATCCGTCGTCACCTCGACTTCCACCTGATCCCCTTCATCGCCGGGATGGGTGAATTCGGGATCCCAACCGTTGCCGTCTTTATCGAGGTAGCGAACGCAGCTCTTGCCGTCCACACATTCTTTCTTGACGGTGCAGCCGATCTGATTGGCTGCACTTGCGGCGTCTTCGTCGGGGATCCCTACCGAAAAGATATTGCCTTCTTCGTCAACCATGCTGTATTGGGCGGAATTGTCGAACTTGGAGCCGTCGAGCACGTCGTACCTCGCAATGGAGACAACTTCCCCCGCGTCATTACGGTAGCACAGTTCGTAATAGGTGCCGAAGTTTTCCTTCCATTCGGCGTAGAGCGTGACGCGTTCCGATTCCGAAGTGATGGTGTCCTTTTTGAAGTCCCACGGATCGGAGTATATGACCTTCCCCGTTTCGGGGTCCTCGGTCTTCGTCTGATACCAACCGACGAACGTATATCCGGGCCTTGTGGGCTTATTCTTTTCGTCGATCGTTTCGGGAGCGACAAGATGGCACTCGGCGCCGGGCTTCAGATTATAATAATGCGTCGCCCGCACCCCGTTCTTATAGGTCCCTCCTTCGAATTCGTAGACGACCTCAACGCCTTCGAGTTCCTGATCCGCGCCGCATGCTGTAAGTATGCCTGCAAATATGCAAACGAGCAAAGCGCAAATACAAAGGATGATGATTCTTCTGCGTTTCATGATTACCTCTCTTTGCCGCACCGTTTTTCTCCGAAATCCGGAAAACCGATGAGGAAAGTATAAAATGACACAATTCTACAATATAACATTATACCCAAAGCCTCCCCTTTCGTCAAGGAAAATACATGATAAGTTTGTGATTATTTTATAAAATGTGCTTATATCAAAAAAAGTGGTATCTTTTAACAGAATTTTATGCATTTATTCAGCATAGCCCCCTGAAAAGGAGAAATTTTCCATGAAAAAATAATCGGCGGAAAGCACTTTCGCCGATTATGTATCCCTGTTTTTCAATTTTTTTACGCCGTTTACGATCATATAGATGCCCAGCGCAAGGATGACGGCGCCCGCCGCCACGCCCGTCACGGCGTTAAAAATCGGCGGATCGATCCCCGAGCCGCGGAAGGTGTTGAGCATCGCCGCCTGCAAAGAGACGATGGAGACGAGCGCGTCCGCGATATTGATGCTCCTGAGCGAGCGCACGGCATAGTCGTCTTGCTTGTTCGCCTTGACGAGGTTATAGGCCGCAAGGGAGATCTTGATGAATGAATAGAGTGCCGCGACATAGATGGTGATCCCCTCGTACCGCGTGTAGCGGTCCTGCGCGACCATGATGGCGAGAACGGCAAAGAAAAACAGGATGAGGGGCACGAGCAGCGCTCCCGTTGCGAGGTAGGCGGTAACATCCTGCCTCTGCCGTTCCTTCACCCCCTCTTGCAGGCGGATCGTCTTCCGACGCGAATACAGCACCACGCTGCGCATCGCGAGCAGTATCCCATAATAGAGTGCGAGGGCGATATACCAGATCGACCCCGTGAGGAATGCGATCACGGCGTCGTAAGAGGTGATGAACACGCCCAGAAGAAGAGAGCCGCAGGAGAGCAGAAGGGAGCGGAAGGTATAATCGTGCCTGAACCGTTTGAACAGGTATTTGGGGGACTTCATGGCCGCCTCTCACGCCGCCGCAGGAAGAATTTGGAGATCTCCACCCCCATGAGCGGGACAAGGCAGAGCCCTGCGACGATCAGATATTGCACGGGGGACAGGAGCACGAGCCCGAAAAAGCCGTCGCGCACGGCGGGAAGGAAGGGCGTCGCGAAGAGCAGGAAGAAGACGTTCGCAAACGAGCCCGCCATCGCCCCGTACAGCGCCTTGTTGTGCCCGTTTCCCTTGGCAAAGACGGACGCCGTATTCGAACGTTGGTTGGAGACGTGGACGAGCTGGGAAAGGGAAACCGTCGCAAACGTCATCGTCATGGCTTCCGACGCGCTCTTGAAGGCGTACAATCCGATAAAATATGCGGAGAGCGAGACCGCAGAGAGCAGGAGTCCGTGGAAGAGGACGCGCAGGACGAGCCCCCTCTCGAACAGCGTCCCCGACTTTACGGGCGGGTGATCCATGATATCCGAAGCGGCGGGGTCCACGCCCAGCCCCAAGGCGGGCAGGGTATCCGTCACGAGATTGATGATGAGGATGTGCACTGCCAATATGGGCGCAGGAAGATGGAAGAGCGTTGCGATGACGAGCACGAGGATCTCGGCGATGTTGCCCGCAAGAAGGAACTGGATGACCTTCTGAATGTTGGCGTATACCCTGCGTCCCTCGCGCACCGCGCTCTCGATGGTCGTGAAGTTGTTGTCGAGCAGGATGACGTCCGAAGCCTCTTTCGCAACGTCCGTCCCCGCCCCCATGGCGACGCCGATATCCGCCGCCTTGAGCGCGGGGGAATCGTTCACGCCGTCCCCCGTCATGGCGGCGACTTCCCCCGTTCTCTGCAAGGATCTGACGATGCGGAGCTTGTCGGAGGGCGAGACGCGGGCATAGACGGAAGTGGTGCCGACGACTTTGTCGAGCTCTTCATCCGTCATGGCGGAAAGGTCCGTGCCCGAGAGGACGGTATCTCCCTCGCGGAAAATATGGAGTTCCTTTGCAATCGCCACGGCGGTCGTCTTGTGGTCGCCCGTGATCATGACGACGCGGATCCCCGCCCGATGGCAGGTCTCCACAGCGCTTGCGACCTCTTTCCGCGGCGGGTCGATCATACAGGTGAAACCGAGAAAGACAAGCGCTTCCTCCACGTTGTCCCCCTCTTTGGGGACGAGATCCACCGTGCGCGTCGCATAGCCGAGCACGCGGAGCGCCTCGGCGGACATTTCCTCCGCCTTTTGCAGGATCTCCTCTCTGTCCCCGTCCGTGATGGGACGGACGCCTTCCGCCGTCAAAATGCTGTTACAGCAGGGAAGGAGCTCGTCGATCGCTCCCTTGGTATAGACGCGGAGGGTCTCCCCCTCTTGCACAACGACGGACATGCGCTTTCTGTCCGAATCGAAAGGCTGTTCGAAACGGCGCGGGAATTCCTCCTTGAGGCGGCCGCAGTCAAGGCCGTATTTTTCCGCGAGCGCGATGAGGGCGCCTTCCGTCGGATCGCCGAGATACTCCCCCTCTCTTTGGGGATCCTTGGCGGCGTCGTTGCAGAGCGCCGCGGCATAGAGCAGAGACTTTTTTGCTCCCTCCGCCGTCCCGCCGACCGCTTCCGCCATTTCTCCCGCTGCCGAAAAGCGGGTGACAGTCATGCGGTTGAGCGTGAGGGTGCCCGTCTTGTCGCAACAGATGACAGTCGCCGAGCCGAGCGTCTCGACGGCGGGAAGGGATCTTACGAGCGCCTGCCGCTTCGCCATGCGGCGGACGCCAAGCGCCATCACCACGGTTGCCGTTGCGGGGAGACCTTCGGGAATGACCGAGATCGCAAGCGAAATGGCGGTGAGCGCCAAGGAGCGCCATGCGTGCACGTCATAGATAAGCCCCACGCCAAACATGACAAGGGCTATAACGATCCCGACGAGGGAGAGGATCTTCCCGACTTTATTGAGTTTGCGCTTGATGGGAGTGGCGAGCTCGTCCGTCTCGTCGAGCATGCCCGCGATCGCGCCGACCTGCGTGCGCATGCCCGTTGCGACGACGACGCCCGTCGCCGTCCCCGCGGTGCAGACGGAGGACGAAAACGCCATATTCACCCTGTCGCCGAGCGGCGCGTCCTCTTTAAGGACCGAAAGAGCGTCCTTCTCAACGGGAACGCTCTCCCCCGTCAGCGCGGCTTCCTGCACGGCAAGGTTTGCCTCTTCCAAAAGTCTCACGTCCGCGGGGACGACGCAGCCGTCCGCAAGAATGACGATATCCCCCGGGACGAGGTCCTCGGCGGGGAGGGTGCATTCCTTGCCGTCCCGCAGAACACGGGCGGTCGGGGCGGTGAGAGTGGAGAGCGCGGCAAGGGCGTCCGCCGCCTTTTTCTCCTGCACGACGCCGATGACGGCGTTGATGATGACGATCGCGAAAATGACCGCCGCCTCCGCCCAGTCATGGAATACAAGGGAAAGAACCGCGGCGAGGATGAGAATGACGACCATGACGTCCAAGACCTGCTCGAGGATCATTTTCCAAATACTCTTCTTTTTGACCTGTTTCAGAGTATTTTTCCCGAACGTCCCCTGCCGCGAAGCCGCCTCCGCGGAAGATAATCCCTCTTTTGCCGACGAAAGCGCGCTAAGCGTCTCTTCGGCGGACAGTGTATGCCAATGTTTCGTTTCCATGTTCGCTCCCGAATTTTTGCCGATTCGGTATTATTATACCACAAGTATGGACAGAAGAAAACCGTTCTGCGAAATTTTCTCCGTCCGCCGCCGCACTGCCCGCGGAGTTTGCCGAGCGCATGAAAAAATCTATCATTCCTTGAAATCTTTTTTGAAATTCATTGCAATTTTTTTCAGAATGGTCTTGTTTTTTCCTTTTTTGTTTGTTATAATACATACACATTTTGCACGGTTCAGCCGAATGCTTCATACGATAATGCGTTCGGTTCGGGATCATAGATCATGCTGGATAAATTTTACGCACAACTCTCCGAGACATCGACGGTGCCCGTCGTCATCATCTCGATCGCGATCATGCTTCTTGCGGGCTTTTTGGGAACGCGCATCACAAAGCGGCTGAAACTGCCGAATGTGACCGCCTATATCCTCGTGGGCATTTTGCTGGGGCCGTACTGTCTCGACCTCGTCCCCGAATACGTTTCGGAGGGCATGGACTTCATTTCGGACATCGCGCTCGCCTTCATCGCCTTCAGCGTGGGGGAATATTTCCGCTTCTCCACCCTGAAAAAGAACGGTTCGAAAGTGGTAGTCATCACCCTGTTCGAAGCGCTCGCCGCATCCGTCCTCGTCTTTATCCTGTGTTTCTTTATTCTTCGGCTGGGAATGGCGTTTTCCATCATTCTGGCGGCGCTCGCCTCGGCGACCGCGCCCGCTTCCACGCTCATGACCATCCGCCAGACAAAGGCGCACGGCGATTTTGTGGATACCCTCTTTTCGGTCGTTGCGCTCGACGACGTCGTAGGACTGCTCGCTTACAGCGTCGCGGTCTCCATCGCGCTTGCGACGCTCGGGAACGGGTTCTCGGCGGGAGATGTGCTCTTCCCCATTCTCTGGAACGTCATGCTCGTCGCCATCGGGGTCATCTTCGGGTTCCTTCTGAAATTCCTCATGGCGAAGCGCTCCACCGACAACCGTCTCATCGTCTCCATCGCGTTTCTGTTTGCCATCTGCGGCATCGGCGCGGCGGTGGATGTCTCCCCCCTCCTCGGCTGTATGGCGATGGGCACCGTCTACATCAACCTCTCGGGCGACGATAAGCTGTTCAAACAGCTCAATTATTTCAGTCCCCCCATTTTGCTCCTGTTCTTTGTGAAGTCGGGCGTCGGGTTCAATCTCGGCTCTCTTTGGGGCGGCGGAAGCCTCGGGAGCGTCCCTCTCATCGTCATCGGCATCCTGTACTTTGTTGTGCGGCTCGTCGGGAAGTACGTCGGCGCGTTCGCCGGCTGTGCTATTACGAAGAAAGACAAGCGGGTGCGGAACTACCTCGGCATGGCGCTCGCCCCGCAGGCGGGGGTCGCCATCGGGCTTGCGGCGCTCGGCGCACGTGTTTTAGGCGGCGAAACGGGCGATATGCTCCTTACGATCGTCCTCTCCTCGAGCATCCTGTACGAACTGGTCGGCCCCGCGCTCGCAAAACTGTCGCTCTACCTTTCCTGTTCCTACGGGGAACGCGCCGAAGCGCTCGAAGCGGCGGGAGAGGCCGCCTCTCCGCCCAAACCTCCCACCCGCGAAGAGGAAGTGGAGCTTTTGAAAGAGCGGCTGCAACTCATCCAGAAGGAAATCTCCGTCAAAGAATACGCCCGATCTCCCGAGGAAGAGGCATTTATGGAAGCAACGGAGCCCTCTCCGCCGAGCGACGAAGAGATCTCGACGGGCTCCGAATACAACAGACGGAAATTTATCAATAAGAGGTAAGGTATGCCTACAGATTATATCGTAAAATGGCTCGGTAACTGGTCGGGCGAAGTGAATATCGCGTCAACGGCGCTGAAAACGGCGGTCGTCATCATTATGGCTGTCGTCTTGGGATGCGAACGCTCCCGCAACCGCCATGCCGCGGGCCTCCGTACGTTCATCGTGCTCTCCATCGGCTCCATGTTTGCGGGGGTCGCCGATCTCTACTTCATCCAAACATACAGCACGGGGTTCCCCTTCATGTCCGCCGCCGTGCTCATCGGGATCTCGATCATCACGGCGAATACGATCATCTATTCCTCGAAGAACCAGATCATGGGGCTCACGACTTCTTTCGGGGTGTGGACGATGTCCATCGTCTCGGCGATCCTCGGGTTTGGGCTCTATACCGCCGCCCTCATCGGCTTCGCGGCACTCATGATCGGGCTTTTGGGATTCTCCAGACTCGAATACTACATCAAGGCGAAATCCGACCACTTCGAGATCCATCTCGAACTCAAATCGAGGAGCAGCTTGCAGGAGTTTATCACGGCGGCGCGGGAATTCGGGCTGAAGATCGACAATATCGAAGTAAATCCCGCCTATGCCAACTCGGGATTGAGCGTGTATACCGTGCGGTTCACCGTCGTCGATAAGGCGCTCGGCAAAAAGAGCCACAGCGACATCATCGAAGCGCTCTCTGTGCTCGATTGCGTATATTATGTGGAAAAGATCGGCTGAACTGCCATCGGTTCCGCCGACGGGACAAGCTATCGGAAAACAAAAACCTCCTGCGGAGATCCGCGGGAGGCATTTTTTCAGTTTGCGAGGAAGCCCGCCGCACGCAGGCTCGCAAGCAATTGGTTGAGCGTGGTGCCGACTTCTTCGGGCGTAGGAGTCCCCTCCACATCGGCGACCGCCGCTGCGGGGGTGATCGTCGCGTCTGCGCCCGGTTCCCCCTGTTCGCCCTGCGGCCCTGCGGGACCCGTGGGACCTTGCGGGATCGTGAAATCGAGCGTCACGGCTCCCTCCGTGCCCGTCTGCGTGACGGATGCCTGCGACCCGGGGGCGCCCGTCGTGGTCGTGCCGACTGTGATCGTCGCCGCCGCGCCCGTTTCGCCAGTGGGACCTGTTTCGCCCGTGGGACCTGTTTCACCCGTGGGACCCGTTTCTCCTGTCGGACCCGTGGGACCCGTCTCACCCGTAGGACCCGTGGGACCCGTTTCACCCGTAGGGCCCGTTTCTCCTGTCGGACCCGTGGGACCTGTCTCGCCCGTAGGGCCCGTTTCTCCTGTCGGACCCGTGGGACCCGTCTCACCCGTAGGACCCGTGGGACCCGTCTCACCCGTAGGACCCGTGGGGCCTGTTGCACCCGTCGCGCTTGCGG
>CANRIY010000002.1 GCA_947630775.1 uncultured Clostridia bacterium
GGAAGATATTGCCGACGAGACGGAAGAGGAGCTTTCTTCCTTCGATATGGACGAGCGGGAAGCCGCGCGCGTCGAATTCCGCCTCGACGAGATCAAGTCCCTCAAAAAGAAATACGGCGGGAGCGTGGAGGCGGCGATCGCATATCTCGCCCGCGCAAAGGAAGAATTTTCCGCACTGGAAGACAGCGGGGAGCGTTTCGAAAAACTTTCCGATGAACTCACCCACACCGAGGACGCGCTCTATAGCGCATGCCTTGCGCTCACGGCGGCAAGGAAAGAGACTGCGAAAGGATTTACGGAGCGGGTCGCCGCGGAGCTCAAAACGCTTGCGATCGGCGCGGCGCGGTTTGAGATCGAATTCGGGGAGTATTCGCGCGGGGATGTCCCGAAAGCGACTTCCGAGGGCCTCGGAGAGGTGAGATTTCTCTTTTCCGCAAACCGCGGGGAGCCCTTGAAACCGCTCGACAAGATCATCAGCGGCGGCGAAATGAGCAGATTTATGCTCGCCGTCAAGGCGCAAATGTCCGCTGTCGGCGAGATCGGGACGTATATCTTCGACGAGATCGACGCGGGGATCGGCGGCGAAACAGCCAAGGCGGTCGGAGAAAAATTCTGCACGATCTCGAGAAATACGCAGATCGTTGCGGTATCCCATCTTGCGCGCATCGCCGCATTTGCCGACAGGAATTTCCTCATAGAAAAACAGGAAGAAGGGGGAAGGACGTTCACGCGGATCCGAAGCCTTGAACGGGAGGAACTGCTTCGCGAGATCGCACGGCTCATCGGCGGAGACACCGGGCAGATCGCAACGGAACATGCGCGTCTCCTGTTGTCGGAAGCCGAACTTTACAAAAACTCCCTTTCTGCATAGAGCCGAACGAAGAATAGAAACACGCAGCTTGCGCAAAGTAATCTCCAAACGGAGGTTTTCATGCGTAAGCTGAATTTTTTTCTTGCGGCTTTTGCAACGCTCTTCGCCGTATGCCTCACGGGCACGGGGATCGATGCAAATGCCGCTTCCAATGAATATTATTTGGGCGGAATGACGGCAGGATTTTCCCTCTCCGCGGGAGGGGCGGAGGTGATCGGGCTCTCCGAGGTCTCGTCCGACGACGGGATCCACCGCCCGGCGGAAGAGGTCGGGATCAAGGTCGGCGATCTCATCTGCGCGGCGGACAGTATCAGGATCAAGAGCATTTCCGACCTCAATGCCGCGCTCGAACGCAGCGGCGGGAAGGAAATCGTCCTCACGGTCAAGCGGAACGGAGAGACTGCGGAAATCAAATTGAGACCCGCACTCGACAAAAAGACGGGAAAATATAAGATCGGCGTGCTCATCCGCGACACTTTGACGGGTATCGGCACCGTAACCTACATCAAAAAGGACACTCTTCGCTTCGGATCTTTGGGACATGCCGTATGCGACGAAAGCAATCAATCACTTGAAATTTCCGACCCGAAAGTTTATCTTTGCAGTGTGATCGGCGTTAACAAGGGAAAACGCGGGAAAGCGGGGGAGCTCAGAGGGCTCTTCCTCAACGATAAGGCGATCGGTAAGGCAGATTCCGTCTGTATGACGGGACTCTACGGAACATTCGATAAAAATTATGATTTTTCGCATACCGAAACGGTCGAGATCGCACCGATTTCGGAAGCGACGATCGGAAAAGCCGTCATTTACTCCACGATCGACGGCGTTTGCCCGCAAAAATATGAGATCAGCATTGCGAAAGTAGACGAAAACAATAAGGATCATAAGAATTTTGTGATCAAGGTGACGGACGAAAAACTCATCAAAGAGACGGGCGGGATCGTGCAGGGGATGAGCGGGAGCCCGATCGTCCAGAACGGAAAATTGATCGGAGCAGTCACTCACGTCTTTTTGAACGATCCGACGCGCGGCTACGGCATCGGGATCGAACATATGATAGAAAAATAAGTCGAATCATCGGAGAAATCGGTTCATATCATGGGATATGAACCTCTTTTTTGTCCGCGACACGCTCATGCGCGCCATAGAACGGAAAAAGACACTTTTGGCGCTCTCCGTTCTCTTCTTGTTTATGACGATCCTCGGGATCTCTCTCGTCTCGTCGCCCGCCGTCTATGAATACCAGCTTTCCGTCACAGATAAATTTATGACGGAGATCTGTTTTTCGGACGACAGCGTCTTTTTGATCTTTCTTTCGAGAACGGCGGGGTTTTCCCTGCTTCTTCTGCTCGTCCTTGCGGGAGGGATCCATCCCGTCGCGCTCCTTCTTCCGCTTGCCGTTCTCCTGTACCGTGCGTTTACGTTCGGCGGAAGTCTCTATGTCTTTTTCAGCTTTTACGGACTTTCGGGCGGGCTCGTCGTCTTTGTCCTCTATCTGCCCGTTCATCTCTGCGTAGACGTCTGCCTTTTGCTTGCTGCGTCCCTCTCCGTGGGGCGGGCGTTCGGGTTTTGCTTCTGCAAAAACGATTTTTTGGGGCTCCTTTGGGATTTTCTTGCACTTTTCCTCCTCATCGCCTTGGTCTGTTTCGTTGAAATGATCCTGCTTCTCGTCCTGTTTCACCCGATAGGAAATATTTTGTAAGTGTATTTTTCATCCGAAGCGGCAAACTGACGGTATGAAGAAAATCATTTGTGCGGTCATATCGGTACTATCGGCGCCCATGTTCTTATTCGGGGGCGCGAGCAGAGCCGTTGCGCTCGAAAAGGAACCCGCCTGCAAGGCGGCATATTGCTGCGACTATGGCACGGGGACAACGATCTACGCAAAAGAGGAGACAAAACGGCTTCCCATTGCGAGCATGTGCAAGATCATGACGCTGCTTCTGTCCTTTGAAGCGGTAGACAGGGGAGAGCTTTCCTACGGCGAAATGATCACCGTAAGCGAAAATGCGGCGGGAATGGGAGGTTCGCAGGTATTTTTGCAGGCGGGGCTCTCCTATTCGGCGGAAGAGCTCTTGAAGACGATCGCCGTCTGTTCCGCAAATGACTCCTGCGTTGCGATGGCGGAACGCGTTGCGGGGAGCGAAAGCGCTTTCATCGAAAAAATGAACGCTCGCGCAAAGGAGCTCGGGGCAGAAAACACGCTCTTTGCGAACTGCACGGGGCTTCCGAAGGAACCGCAGTATTCCTGCGCCAAAGACGTTGCGGCAATGCTGCGGGAACTCTTAAAGCATGACAAATATTATTCATTGACGAAAATCTGGATGGAGGATTTTGCCCATCCCGACGGCAGAACGACCCAAATCAGCAATACAAACAAGCTGTTGCGCTATTATGACGGTTGCGACGGCGGAAAAACAGGATTTACGAGCGAAGCGGGATATTGTCTCGCCGCAACGGCCAAGCGGGGGGATACGCGCATCATTTCCGTCGTGATCGGCGCGGAGAGCTCGAAGATCAGAAATGCGGAAGTTTCCGCCTTGCTTGACGAAGCCTTTCAAAATTATGAGAATAAAGTTCTCCTGAACGCCGGGGAGACGGTCGGAGAACGGGCTGAGGTCAGAGGCAGCCGCGTGGAATCGGTTTCCGTCGCCGCAAAAGACGCCCTGACGGCGTTCGGGAAGAGGGGAGAGGACGGGAAATACCATGTGGAGATCCGCCTCGGTGAGCTTCGCGCGCCCGTCTCTTCGGGCGATGACGTCGGAGAAGCAATTCTTTACAGCGACGGTGTGGAGATCTCCCGCGTCGGGCTCGTCGCCACGGAGGATGCGCCCCCGTACACATGGTGGGACGCCCTCCGCGAAAGCGCCAAAAACTGGAATTAAAGGATTTTGCATAGTACTATGTCAGACATAACATTCAGTTGTTATGTCATTTTCTTATGACGTAATTTCACAAAATCTCTTGCCTTTTTCAATGCTCTTATGGTATAATATACCTGTATGTTTGATCCCGACAAAATCATCGAGCTATTTGCAAGTTTTCTTGCCGTGGTCGTCGTCCTGACGCTCCATGAGTTTGCGCATGCCTTTGTTGCTTACAAATGCGGGGATCCGACGCCGAAAATTTACGGCCGTCTTTCCGTCAATCCGCTCAGGCACTTTGATCTTGTCGGGCTCATCTGCTTTACGCTCGTCGGATTCGGGTGGGCAAAACCCGTGCCGATCGATCCCAATAACTTCAAACGGTACCGTTTGGGGCTCGGGCTTACGGCCTCTGCGGGCGTCGCCACGAATTACATCATGGCGTTCTTGTTTTACCCGCTTGCGCTCCTCGTGATCAATTTCATGCCCTCGATCGTCTTTTTGACGACCTTTCTCCGTCTTCTCTTCCTGTCGCTCTATGCGTACAGCCTCGGATTCTGCGTATTCAACCTGTTGCCGTTTTATCCGCTCGACGGATTCCGCATTGTGGACGCGCTCAATAAGCGCCGCGGCCCTGTCTATCGCTTTTTAAGGCAATACGGGTACTATATCCTGCTCTTTCTCATTGCGGAAAGTTTCATCTGCCGCATTTTTGTGAATTTCGGGATCTATCAGATGGATCAATTCAACATTCTCGGCTGGATCATGCAATTCGCCGAAAAATATCTCGGTTTCCCCATCCTTGCCATCTGGGGACTTGCGTTCGGAATGCCCGTTGAGGCGCTGTGGGGGCTTTTACTATGGTAGATCGCGAAAAATTCGAATCGGTCGTCGATTATACGACCGTCCTGAAAGGATTTGAAGGTCCTTTGGATCTGCTCCTTTACCTTATCAACAAAGAGGAGATCGAGATCAAAGACGTCTTTGTGTCTGAAGTCACGGAGCAATTCCTCGACTATATGAAGGGGCTTCCGTATTTGGACGTCGACAAGGTGAGCGAATACCTGAACATCGCGGCGACCATTCTCAAGATCAAGGCACAGTACCTCGTCCCCAATCTGGAAGAGGATCCCGAGATCGACGCCGAGATCGAAGAGGACAAGGCGAGCCTGATCCGTGCGCTCGAAGAGTACAAGCTCATCAAAGAGGAGATGGCGAAGCTCAAGGAGCTCGAGACGATCGGCTACTTCTTCAAGGAGCCGGACAGGGATGTTGGGGAGACAAAGACGGTATTCAACCTCGACAATCTCACGCTTGAAGGCCTTGTGAACGCCTTTTCGGCGCTGATGCTCAAACGCGAGAGCGTCAAGGGCGACGCCGAAGTGCGTGAGATCCCGCGCGACGAGTTTACGGTCGAACAGAAGGTCGCCTTTATCCTCGAAAGCCTTGAAGAGGGGAAATCTTTGAAATTTGAGGAACTTTTCACGAAAAACTACTCAAAACCCGAGATCGTCACGACCTTTCAGGCGATGCTCGAGCTCTTGAAACTGCAATACCTGCGCGTCAGGCAGGAAAACGCATTCGGGGAGATCGTCATTTCCCTCAACCCTGACAGAAAGGAGGAAGAACCCCTTGGAACCATTGACGAATATCATTGAGGCAGTGCTCTTTGCTTCGGGCAAGCCCGTTGCGATCGCCGACATGGCGGAAAAACTCGAAGTTACAGAGTCGGAGATCAAGACCGCGCTCAAAGAGCTGGGGGAAAAATACGGCGAAAACGCGGGTATCAGGCTTCTTGAATTCAACAAGAAGGCACAGCTCGCCACCAATCCCAATTATAAAGAGCAGGTCGCGGCCGTCCTCAATCCCATCCGCGAAAAGGAACTTACCCGCACCGTGCTCGAAACAGCGGCGATCATTGCCTATAAACAGCCCGTGACGCGTACGGAGATCGAGATCCTGCGGGGGCTCAACAGCGACTATGCCGTCAATGTCCTGCTCGATCTCAAACTCATCTATCCCTGCGGCAGAAAAGACGCCATCGGGCATCCCGTTTTATTTGCGACGACGGACGAGTTTTTGAAGCGCTTCAAACTCAACACGCTTGCGGACCTTCCCGATTACGAAGAGCTGATGAGCGCGATCCGCCGCACGGAGGATATCGACAGCTATCTCTATGCCCGCGAGGAATATGTTGAGACGCCAGAGGCGCCGTCCGAGGACGAAAACGCGCAAGCCGATCCTCCCGAAAAGCCGCGCGGGCAGGGGAGAGAGGAAGTCAAAGACGGCTACGAGATCCCCGACTTTTTGAGGGGGCTCGACGACAGCGACCTTGTAAAAATCGGCTGACTTTCTTTTCCGTAAACAAATATTTTTTAACGATTCGCCCATATTACGGTTATGGGCGAATTTTTTGTGTACTCCACGTTCGCGGGATTTGTTCTGACCTTTTTTCCCGTCTTTCTGTGGCTGGACGCCTATGTGGACGCAAGGGGAAACCGCGCGTGGTTTTCCTTTTCCGCCTATCGCTTCATGAAGATCTTCGGCGGCTACGGACAGCTCGACAAAGAGGGGATCGCCGTTCATATCACGAAGAAAACGGCACTTTTTTTGCCCTTCGATAAATTAGGCGATATGCGCAAAAAATTCGAGATCACAAAGGGGTTCCAGCTCTGGAAATTTCACCAGACGGTGGAGATCGGCGGCGCGGAGAACGTCTACGGCGTCCTCGTTGCAGCGGGGATCCAGTCGTTTGCGGGCGGCGCATTTGCGTATCTGAGGACAAAACATCCCTTTGTGTCCCTCAAAAACTGTACCCTGCTCGCAGAGGACCCCTGCCTGAAACTTTCCTTCGAAAATGCGGTCATCTTTAACGGATTTGTTTTAGGCATGGCAATCACAAAAAAATTATTGGAGGCATTGATAAATTGGATAAGAAAAAAAAGATTGACAGCATCATGGAAAAAACAGCGGAGCAGCTGACAAGTCTCGTTGACGTAAATACCGTCATCGGAAAGCCCGTGTTTACAGCGAGCGGCGCGCAGATCATCCCGTTTACAAAGGTCACGATGGGTTACCTTTCGGGCGGGGGCGAATACGGGGAAGTGAAAGCGATCAAAGAAGATGAATGCTTTCCCTTTGCGGGCGGCGCAGGCACCGTCATCAACCTCAAACCGGCGGGATTCCTCATCGACGACGGGAAGGCCTGCCGCGTCGTCCGTCTTACGAACGACCCCATCGACGGGCTCATCGAGAAAGCGAGCGAGATTGTCGAAAAACTGGTCGATAAGGCGGGCAATGGAGAAGATGAAGGGTAAATCGGTATTTTTTGCACTGATGTTCGCCCTGACGGCGTTTCTCGCGCTCTTTGTCACCGCTTCGCCTGCCCAAAAGACAGATGCGGCGACGGCGGCAAGGGGGGAATGCGTGGTGGAGATCTCCTCGCGGCGGATCCTGCATGAAAAGGACGCCGGGACATTCCTGCCCATGGCGAGCACGACAAAGGTCCTCACGGCGATC
The DNA here is from genome assembly GCA_947630775.1 of uncultured Clostridia bacterium. GTDB lineage: Bacteria > Bacillota > Clostridia > Christensenellales > Borkfalkiaceae > Gallimonas. Next base: position 7,255 of record CANRIY010000002.1, read on the forward strand.
CTCATTCTCGACGACTGCGATCCCGACGAGACCGTTGTGGTGCCGAAAGCGGCCGAGGGCGTCGAGGGATCGAGCGTTTATCTTCGCGCGGGCGACAGTTACACCGTCAAAGATCTGTTGTACGGACTCATGCTGCGCTCGGGGAACGATTGCGCTGTCACGCTCGCCCTTCATCACAGCGGAAGTATCGAGAAGTTTTCGGAAAAAATGAATGAAAAAGCGGCGCTCCTCGGCGCAGAAGGCAGTTTTTTTGTTAATCCGCACGGACTTCCCGATTCCCGCCATCATACGACGGCGCGCGACCTCGCCCTGATCTCCGCCTATGCAATGGAGAATGAGACCTTCCGCGAGATCGTCTCCTGCAAGTTCTACGAGCCGCGCGGCTGGCAGAATAAGAACAAGATGCTCTTCACCTACGAGGGCGCAGTCGGCGTCAAGACGGGCTTTACAGTCGCGGCGGGACGCTGCCTTGTCACCTGTGCGGAGCGCAATGGGATGAAAGTTTTGAGCGTTGTTCTGAACTGTCCCGAGATGTATGAGCGGACGGCGGAACTTCTCGATCATGCCTTTGAAAATTATGCCTTGTACGACCTCTGCGACAGCTCCGAGCCGTGGGAGGGCTATGAGATCAAGTGCGGCTTTTCCTATCCGCTCAAAAAAACAGAACTCCGCTCGCTGCGCTTTTCGAGCGACCTTCTCGACCCTCTCCCGCAGAAAAAGGGGGAAGTCGCGGGACAAATGAAGATATATCTTGAAAACAGCTTGCTTTTTTCGCAGAATTTGTATATCATATAGGAAGTACAAAAGGAGCGCAGAGAAATCTGCACACGATATGAGGATCAACAAATTTCTTGCGGAGCAGGGGTTCGCCTCGCGCCGCGGGGCGGATGAGATCGTTGCGGAAGGAAGGGTCACGATCAACGGCAAAACGGCAAAAGCGGGGGACGACGTTTCGCCCGACGATACCGTCATGCTCGACGGAAAGATCCTTTCCCACAAGGTCAAGTACGAATATTATCTATTGAATAAGCCCAAGGGGTGTGTTTGCACTGCAAACGACGAAAAAACAGAGCGGCCGAGAAAGACGGTCATGGATTTTCTGCCTGCGGGCGCGGGAAGAGTGTTCCCGGTGGGGCGGCTCGACTACGACAGCGAGGGGCTTCTGATCTTGACGAACGACGGTGAACTCGCATACCGCCTGACTGCGCCGCAGAGCGAGATCCCAAAAACCTATCTCGTCAAAGTCGAGGGAACAGTGACGCCCGTTCAGCTCAACCGTTTGAGAAGCGGCGTGGAGATCGAAAAAGGGGTCGTCACGAAGAAGTGCCGCGTCAACGTTGTCGAAACCGACAAGAGCTATACCAAGCTCCATGTCGTTCTGACAGAGGGGAAAAACAGGGAGATCCGCCGCATGTTCGAGACCGTCGGAAAGCACGTAGCCTTTTTGAAGCGCATCAAGGTCGGCGAATTGACCCTTTCGGGACTCAATCGAGGGGAATGCAGAAGACTTTCCCAGGAAGAAGTGTTTTATCTGAAAAATCTGTAATTTTGATCAAAAACAGCCCGCATAAACGCGGGCTGCCGTCATTTTTTGGGAAAATCAGCGGAAACTTCTCATGAGTCCGATCACCTTGCCGAGGATCTGAATGCTCGACTGATTTTCGGGAATGATATCGTCCATAGAGGAATTTTCGGGGTGAAGAATAATTTTTCCGTCCTTTTTGAAAAAGCGCTTCACGGTCGCGCCGTTCTCCGTACCGTCGTCGAACATCGCAACGACGATCTCGCCGTTTTCGGCGGTCTGCTGGCGCTTGACGATGATCTTGTCGCCGTCGCAAATGCCCGCTTCGATCATGCTCTCCCCGTGGACGCGCAGAAGGAAGAGATCCTCGCCCTTAAACTCCGCCTCGGGGATGGAATAATAGCCCTCGTTCTGCTCGACGGCGAGAATGGGCTGCCCTGCGTTGACGACGCCGAGAAGAGGAACGCGGACAGAACCGTTTCCGCGCACAACGACGGCGCGCTTCTTATTTTCCGCCTTTTCGAGCAGTCCCTTTTCTTTGAGGCGGTTGACGTAATCGTACGCGGTCGCCGTGGACTTGATCTTGAGATCTCGGCACATGTCCCTGACTGTCGGCGGGAAGCCGTTTTCATCGTTGAAACGGCGGATATAGTCGAGCACTTCCATGAGCTTTTCCTGACGGATCATTTTTCACCTCTTATCGGCATTATAGCACATCCGAAAGAATATTGCAAACATTTGTTCTATGTTTTTCAAAAATTTTTCTTGTAATTTTTATGAGAATACGCTATAATAGGGGAAGAGGTGGAACATGGAGACGAAAATGTGCGTCCTCGACGACGAAAAAGAGTGCGACGGGTGTCTCGAATGCATGGTTTGCGATCTGGATCCCCGAAAAATCTGCGATAACTGCGGCAAATGTCTCGACATCAAGGAATTTGCGACCATCAAGATCGACAAGATCATCACAGATCCCGATTACGGTAAAAAGGTCTGAATGACCCCGCATAGACGGATGAAACGATCCCTTCGACTTCCATTCCATCGTCGGAATACGAAACGTTGCGCTCCGTGATGAGCGGGCGGACGGCGCCGTAGGAAGCCATCTTTTCATAGGGAATGAAGAGCTTTACGCGGATAAATTCATCTTTAAGGGCGTCGAAGATGTGTTTTTTGAGCTTTTCGAGCCCCAAACCCGCCTGTGCGGAGATGCAAACGACGTCACGGGGGAAGCGGTCGGTGTCCTTCACAAGGTCGCATTTGTTCATGACGACGAGGTAGGGGGCCGAAAATCCGAGGTCTTGCAGCGTCGAAAGCGTTGTTTTCAGCTGCATCTCGTACTCACCCGCGGCATCGCAGACGATGAGGGCAAGATCGCAATTCAAGGCGCTCTCCAGCGTAGATTTGAAAGCTTTGATCAGGTGATGGGGAAGGCTCTGCAAAAATCCGACGGTATCGACGAGCAAAAAGGGAACGCCTTCGATCTCGAATCCCCGCGCGGTTGGATCGAGCGTCGCAAAGAGCGCGTTTTTCACAAAGACATCCGCGCCCGTAAGGGCATTCAAGAGCGTGGATTTCCCGGTATTCGTATATCCCACGAGCGCGATCGTTTTGACGCGTTCTTTTTTTCTGCGCTCGACCTGCAGCGCACGCCTTTGTTCGGTCTCCTTGAGCTTTTCCTCGAGCGCACGGATGCGCTCACGGATATGCCGCCTGTCTGTCTCGAGTTTCGTTTCACCGGGGCCGCGCGTCCCGATCCCGCCTCCGAGACGGGAAAGCGCCTCGCCCTTGCCTTTGAGACGCGGATAAATGTATTTGAGCTGGGCGAGTTCCACTTGGATCTTTCCCTCGCTGCTCTGGGCGCGAAGAGCAAAAATGTCGAGGATGAGCGTCGTCCTGTCGATGACTTTGCGGTGGTCGAGCGCCTTCGAGATATTCAGAGTCTGGGAAGGGGAGAGCTCCCCGTTGAAGAGGACGGTGAGTTCCAGCCCTTCAAGCCGCTCTTTGAGCTCTAAAAGTTTTCCCTCCCCGATATAAGTCGCGGGATTGACTTCTCGGATATTCTGGTAGATCGTACCCGCATATTCCGCGCCCGCGCTCTCGATCAAAGAGAGGATCTCCGCATGCAGAACATCCGAATTCGGCCCTTCGACGGGTTGGATCACATAGATGATCTCGGGTTTTTCCGTCACGTTTCGTCCTCCGTCCTGTGCAGTTTCACTTTCCCCGCAACGGAGCGGCGGTTGTCCTCCGTGATCGCGGCATAGTGCTTCCGCGTCGTATTCACGTCCTTGTGCCCCAAAACGTCGGCCACAATATAAATATCGCCCGTTTCACGGTAGAGCGCCGTGCCGTAGGTGGAGCGCAACTTATGCGGCGTGATCTTTTTGAGCGGCGAGACGATCTTCGCATATTTTTTGACAAGATTTTCGACCGCACGGACGGTGATCCTGCGGTATTGCATCGATAAAAAGAGGGGTGAAGGGGTCTCCTTCGGGACGCGCGGATCTCCTTTTTTCTGTTCTAAATAGGCGAGAAGGGCATCCGCGACTTCATCCGAAAAGTATAAAATTGCATGACTGCCGCCCTTGCGGGTCACGACAAACGAGTTATTCGAAAAATCAAGATTCTCGTTATTGAGGCCGACAAGCTCGGAAATACGGATCCCTGTGCCCAAAAACAGAGTTAAAATCGCCGTATCACGCACCTTTGTGCGTTCATGGTAGCCGCTCGCATGGGGCGGAAGGCCCGATCCGAGCTCCGCAGTATCCAAAAGGTCGGAGATCTCATCGTTTTCAAGGCGGATGATCTCCTTTTCGTGTAGCTTGGGCGTGGCGACCTTGGAGGGGTTATTGACGCCGATGAGCCCCTTGTTGAAGAAAAACTTGAAGAGGGAACGGACGGTACAGAGCTTGCGCGCCTTGGCGCGTTCATCGCAGGAGAGATGTTTTTCCCCAAACGAATAGTGGGAGAGATAGGAGAGGAAGATCTCAATGTCGGTATCCGTGACCGTTTCAAGGTCCTCGAGATTGATCTCGCGGACCGCTTTCCCGTGAAATTTCTTTTTGGAGAGAAAATCAAAAAAGATCCTGAGGTCGTAGGCGTAGTTGAGACGGGTAAGCGTGCTCGTGCGCGGTTCGATGCCGCGGAAAAAATCCTCGCAAAAATCGGGAAGATCGGAGAGGAGTTCATCGATCTTGTCGAGATTCCTTAAATTGCGTTCCTGATAGTAATTCGCATTTTTGACTGCCATGGAAAGAGTATAGCACGAACAAGGGAAAAAGTCAATTTTGCGAATAGTTAAATGGGGGAATTTTCGAAAAATTTTCGGATGTAAAACCCGAAAGGGGAGTTTTTACTTGACAAGCGTATCGTTTTTTGATAAAGTAAAGACGAGAACCGAGGTAGGTTGTTAGGTTCCCGTCTTGGTGAGCCGTTGCGTGGTTGTGAGCCTTTGTGCAACGGCTCCGTCTTTTTGTCCGCTTTTCGCTTACGCTGTCATTTCAAGCAAGACTTTCACGATTTCCTCAGCCGTGAGACCCTGCTTTTGAAGTGACAAAATGAGCTTCCTGAGTTCAGATGTTGCCATTTCTTCGTCCATGTCCTTTACCTACCTTTAATAATTTCAAGTGTAAGGCTCTGCGCCTTACACTTCTTAATTGAAGCATATCACAGCACGAGAGAAAAGTCAAGTGCCGCGGCTGCGCGGTGGAGATTTTCGGAGCGTAGCGAAGAAAATACAACCGCTTGGCACTTTACTTTTCGGTAGGGCTGTGATAATTGGTTCTCCGTTCATCTGCAAATAGTGCTTTATTTTATCTAAATTTACCTAAATTATAAAATTCCTAAAAAATTTTTCTTAAAACTCTTGACATGCATAGGGGAATGTGATACACTTAGAACTATTCGCAAAATGCTTCTTTTACGAATAGTAATGGGGTAAAAAGGGGTATTTTGGACGTTTTTTTCGATAATTTATTGAATTTGCTTCTAAAATGCGATTTTCGCAAAAATACCGACGGACGATTGATTGATTTTTTTATCTGCTTTTGTGACGCCGTATTTTGCAAAATTGCGCCGACGATTCCTGTAGCACTTTTTCCGAAATTGTATCAAAAAAATCCGCGTGGTTTTGCAGGAATCATTTGCGGATCTTTTTTTATAATGTTTTGCCATATTATTTTTGCGTTTCGGTCGATGCATTTATCAACCAAATACTATGTCAGACATACTAATTATGTCAGACATAGTACTTGGAGACGATCCCGTAGGAATGCGGCTTGATCTGATATTCCGACGAAAAAATCTCGCCTGAGATGTGCTCTTTCCATGTTCCGCTGCATTTCAGGCCGTAGGAACAGGTGCCGCAGTTCACAAAAATATATGCGCTTTCCGTTTTCGTCCTGCGGGAAAAGACAATGAGCCCCGTATCCGCATAGACTTCCGCATATTCGCCTTCGGCAAAGACATGTTTCAATTCTTCTGTGCGGATCTTGCCGAGTTTTGCGTAAAAGTCATGCAGATCGGCGTCGATTTTGTCCCACGGAAAGCATGTGCGGCAGAACGGATCCCTGTATCCTTCCATTCCCGCTTCGTCGCCGTAATAGATACACGGCACCCCGGGGAGCGTAAATTGCAGTACCGCCGCGGTTTTCAGCATTTCTTTTGCCTTTTGAAGCGTTTCATTGTCCATGCGGAGCCGCGCCATTTCCTCCTTGTCCGAACACTCCGTTCCGCCGAATACGGTCAGAATGCGGGGTGTATCGTGCGATCCGAGGATGTTCATGAGCGAGTCGAGCGTCTGCTTCGGATAATTGTCGACGAGCATCGCGATCGTCTCCCGTAGCATGTAAGTCATTCCCGTCTGTACGAAATTGATGATCGCGTCCTTCAGGGGATAATTCATGACGCTGTCGAGCTCAAATCCCTGCAAATATTGCCTGCGGACGTCGTAAGAGATCTTGTTGGACGCGTCCTCCCAGACTTCGCCGATGATCACGGCGTCGGGATCTTCGGATTTGACGGTCTCCCGTACCGATTTCAGGAAAAAATCGGGAAGTTCATCCGCAACGTCGAGGCGGTATCCGCCGATCCCGTGCCGCAGCCAGTGGCGGATGACGCCGTTTTCGCCCAAAATAAAGTTTTGGTAGGAGGGTGAGCTTTCGTTGATCTCGGGAAGAATTTGGATCCCCCACCAGCAGTCGTAATCATAGGGAAACTCCCGAAAACGGTACCAATCCGCATACGGAGAATTTTTGGACTGAAAGGCGCCGACGCTGTCGTAGGTTCCATATTTGTTGAAATAGCGGCTGTTGTCCCCCGTATGGTTGAACACGCCGTCTAAAATCACGCGGATGCCGAGCGCTTTCGCCTCTTCCACGAGACGGTCGAAGTCCTCCTCCGTACCGAGAAGCGGATCGACGCGCAGATAGTCGCCCGTATCGTAGCGGTGGTTGGAATACGCCTCGAAGATGGGGTTGAAATAGATCGCCGTGACGCCGAGATCTTTGAGATACGGCAGTTTCTCACGTACGCCGTTGAAATTTCCGCCGAAAAAATCGTTGTTGAGGATCTTTCCCGCCTCGTTCGGGCGAAAAGAAGGAAGTCCGCCCCAGTCCTCGCGCAGGATCTTTCCGTCGGACACGGGATAATTCCCCTCGCCGCGGCAGAAACGGTCGGGGAAGATCTGATACATCACCCCGCCCTTGAACCAGTCGGGCGTTGCATAATCTTCGTCGAAGACCGTGATCTGCCAGTCGGTCCCGTTCCCGTCCGTCGTTCCCGATCTCAGATTTCCGCATTTGAAAGGGATCCCATCCAGAAGAAAGTAATAAAAATACAGCCCGACCTCATGAAAAACAAGGCGGATAGAAAAATCTTCCTCCCTTTTTTTCATGGAAAGCTCTACGGGTGGCTCCTCGTTCCGCCATAGGATCAGCGTACAAGTTTGAGCGGAGAATGTAGATTCTCCGCTTTCCCTGTGATATATGTTGAGGGTGAGTTCGCTTTCCCGTGCGATCGCCCCCCGAATGCTCTTGCATGCTCTATTGAGCGGGTCGTAATAGTAGCTCATTCCTTATTTCAGAGGTTTCAGATCCCAGATCCTCGTCGCATAATCCCTTACGCTTCTGTCTGCGGAGAAATAGCCCGCGCCCGCGATGTTATTGAGGGATTTTCTGTTCCATGAGACAGGATCGTTGCGGTAAAGTTTCGTCATGCTGTTTTGCGTCTGCACATAAGAATCATAATCGGCGAGGCACATATAGGGATCCGCAACGGGCGAGTTGCGCAAGAGATAGTTGGCGATATCCGCAAAGGAACAGCCGTTGAACCCGACAATGAGCGATTCAATGATCTGCCGCATGGCGTAATTTTGGTTGTAATAAGCGCTGGAATTGTATCCCCCGCTCCAGATCTGTTTGACTTCATCCGATTTGAGGCCGAAAATGAAGATGTTATCGGGCCCGACGCGCTCCGCCATTTCCACATTCGCGCCGTCCAGCGTGCCGATCGTGAGCGCACCGTTGATCATGAACTTCATGTTGCCCGTACCGCTCGCTTCCTTTCCCGCAAGAGAGATCTGTTCGGAGATCTCGGATGCGGGCATCAGTTTTTCGGACATCGTGACATTGTAGTTTTCCATGTAGACGACATTGAGCTTTTCGTTGATCTTGGGATGTTTTGCGATATCCGCCGCGAGGTAGCAGATGAGCTTGATGATCTGCTTCGCCATATCGTACCCCGCAGCCGCCTTTGCGCCGAAAATATACGTCTTGGGCTGGACGTCGAGGTCGGGATCTTCCCGCAAAGCGTTGTATTCGCTGATGATATGGAGAACATTCAGAAGCTGCCGCTTATATTCGTGCATCCGCTTCGCCTGAACGTCAAAGAGCGTGTTCGGGTCGATGACAGCGCCCTGATAATTCCTCGCGTAGGCGGCGAACTGCTCCTTTTTGATGCGCTTGATCTCGCCGAGACGTTTCAGAACGCTCTCGTCATTTTCAAATTTCTTGAGATCCGCAAGTTTTGCCGCATCTTTTACATACCCCTCCCCGATACAGTCGTTGAGGAGCGCGCAGAGCTCGGGATTGGACTGGTTGAGCCACCTTCTGTGCGCGATGCCGTTCGTCACGTTGCAGAACTTTTCGGGGGTATATTCGTAGAAATCGTGGAAAATGCTGTCTTTGATGATCTGGCTGTGCAGTTCCGATACGCCGTTGACGCTGTGCGAGCCGACAACGCAGAGATTTGCCATGCGTACGGTATTATGCGAAAGGATCGCCATACGGGAGATCCTGTTCCAGTCCCCCGGGAATCTGTGCCAGAGGTCATCGCAGAAGCGGCGGTTGATCTCTTTCAGGATCCCGTAAATACGGGGCAAGCGGCGGGCGATCAGATCTTCTGCCCACGTTTCGAGCGCTTCCGCCATGACCGTATGGTTTGTGTAGGCACAGGTCGCCGTCGTGATATTCCATGCGTCGTCCCAGCCGTAATAATTTTCATCGACAAGAATGCGCATGAGCTCGGGGATGGCAAGCGCGGGATGGGTATCGTTGATATGGATCGCCGCCATCGACGGAAGCAAATTCAGAGACCCGTAACGGCGTTTGTGATCTGCAACGATGCATTGCAAAGACGCCGAAACGAGGAAATATTGCTGTTTCAGGCGCAGAGACTTTCCCTCGTAGTGATTATCGGAGGGATAGAGAACTTTGGAGATGAGCTGTGCGTCGCTGTCGTCGCGCATGACGGCTTCGTAGTTCCCCTGCGAGAACAGCTGCATATCGAATTTCTGGACGGCACGGGAACGCCACAGGCGGAGAATGCTCACCGCTTCGGAGTCCTTCCCCGAGACCATCATATCGCATGCGATCGCCTCCACTTCCCTCGCGTTGTGGTATACCGTCTCCATGCCGTGATCCGTCCATTTTTCTTCGAGTTCTCCGTCGAAGCGGACGATAAACTGCTTATCCGAACGTTGCGTCAGCCATGCCTCGCCGCCGGGGAGCCAAACGTCGGGCAGTTCCATCTGCCAGCCGTCCACGATCTTCTGCTTGAAAAGCCCGTACTGATAGCAGATCGAAAAGCCCATCGCGGGATAGTTCTGCGTTGCAAGCCCGTCGAGGAAGCATGCGGCAAGCCTGCCGAGCCCCCCGTTTCCGAGCCCCGCGTCCGGTTCCTCTTCATAGAGATCGTCTAAACTAAGATTGAAATGCTTGAGCGCACCCTCGAGCGGCTTTCCGATCCCGAGATTATAGATGCTGTTTTTGAGCGAGCGGCCCAAAAGAAATTCCATGCAGAGATAATAGACGCGTTTCGCCTTCGCCGCCTTGATCTTCAGATGAAATTTCTGGCGCTTTTCGAGCATGATATCCCGCACGCTCATCACGACAGCTTTATAGATCTGCTCTCTTGTCGCCTCCTGCGGGCCCACGCCGAAATAGCGTGTGAGCTTGCCCGCGATCAGGCGTTCCGCTTCCTGTTCGGTTAATTTCGCCATAGTTTGTGTGTTGTCTCCTGCTGAAAAAAGTTATTTTAAGAGATCTAAATACATCTCTTCATAGCAATGTGCGGAGGACGCCCAGCTGAAATCCGTCGTCATCGCACGGTGGACGAGCTTGTTCCATTCCTCCTTGTTGTGATAGACGCCGATCGCCTCGTTGATGACGTAGAGCATATCGTACGCGTTGTAATCGCGGAAGGTAAAGCCGTTTCCGCCCGCGCCGTAGGGCGTGATGCTGTCGCGGAGCCCCCCCGTCTCGCGCACGATCGCGACCGTGCCGTAGCGGGAAGCGATCATCTGCGAAAGTCCGCAGGGTTCGCTCTTGGAGGGCATCAGGAACAGATCCGCCCCCGAATAGATCTTCCGCGACAGGTCGGAATTGAACGAGATGATCGAGACGACTTTCCCGGGGTATCTCCTCGCAAGATCCGAAAAATAGTTCTCATAAGAGGAGTCGCCCGTTCCGAGCAGGATAAATTGCATATCCTGCCTGAGCGCCTGTTCGATGACTTCCTTGACGAGATCGAGTCCCTTGTGCGTGACAAGGCGGGTGATCATCGCAAGGATGGGCGTATTCGGTTTGATGGGAAGATTGAGCATACACTGCAATTCTTCCTTACAGGTCGCCTTCCCCTTTCTGTTATCCGCGCTGTAATTTTCGAAGAGCGCAAGATCGGTCGAGGGATCGTAATAATCGGGATCGATCCCGTTCAGAATGCCGCGGAGCTTGAATTCGTTGCGGCGGATAATGGGGTCGAGACCGTGGGAATAATAGGGATCCTTGATCTCGTTTGCATACGTCGGAGAGACGGTCGAGAAGCACTCGCAGCACTCGATCGCCCCCTTCATCAGGTTGATGCAACGGTCGTATTCGACGAGATTTTTGAAACGGTAGGAGATCCCGAAGAGATCTTCGAGAATATCGAGGGAATATTTGCCTTGATATTCTATGTTGTGGATGGTAAACACGGCGCGGATGAACTGGTACTCGGGACGGAAACAATAGATCGTCTTGAGATAGAGCGCCGCAAGCGCCGCCTGCCAGTCATGGCAATGGAGAATATCGGGATAGAAGCCGACAAATCCCAAAAGCTCCATGACGCCGCGGCAGAAGAACGCAAAACGCTCGCCGTCGTCGTAATAGCCGTAGCACCCGGGACGCTTGAAGTAGTACTCATTATCGAGGAAATAGTAGGTCACATTGTCGCGGCAGTACTCGAAAATGCCGCAATACTGGTTCCGCCACGAGAGCGCGACATAAGTATTTCCGATGAACTTAAAATCCTTACGGAACTCCTTTTTGATGTCCTGATAGAGCGGGATCACGACGCGGACGTCGTATTTATCCTCCCGCGCAAGCGCCTTCGAGAGAGAGCCGATGACTTCCGCAAGCCCTCCCGTCGCGATAAACGGCGCCGCCTCGGAGGCAACGAAAAGAATTTTCTTTTTCGGCTCTATGCGGATCTCCGCAGGCGCCTCCATAGCGGTTTCCGCTGCGGTCTCCACAACTTCGACCGCCGCACGTTCCTTTGCCTTCTTTTTTGTCGTTTCGCTCATGATCCGATCCCCCCGCTTTTTTTATTTTACAGTGTTTTGTGTATTTTTACAGCATTCTGCCCTTTCCGATGAAATAAGGCAGCGCTTCGCACCCCGCGAGATGTCTCCCGTCGCGGATGACGACGTTTTTATCCGTAATGACGCAATCGAGCTCGACGTTGGCGCCGATGACGGTGTCCTGCATGATGATGGAATTTTTGACGACGCTCCCCTTTTCGACCTTAACGCCGCGGAAGAGGATGGAGTTTTCGACCGTCCCCTCGATCACGCAGCCGTCCGAGATCAGGGCATTTTTCACAACCGCACCTGCGGCATACTTGCTCGGCGCGGAATCGCGGATCTTCGTGTAAACGTCGCGTGCGCCGAACAGCTCGTCCCGCACCTCGCGGCTCAAAAGCTCCATGCTGTGGGAATAGTAATTTTGCAGCGAACTGATCGTCGCACAATACCCGTTGAATTTGTAGCCGAAGATCCTGAGCGTATCCACATTCTTTGCCAAAATGTCCCTTCCGAAACTGGAAAGTCCCCTCGTCACGGCATCCTGAATGGTATTGATGAGGAATTCCCTGCTCATGACCATGATGTTGACGTAGAGATTGTATTTTTCCTTTTTCAGCTTCGGGTTGATCTTGAGCCCCTTGATCCTGCCCGTCTCGTCGGGCTGGAGGGTGATGTAATAGGAGGACTGTGCGGCTTCCGTCTCCTCATGGTAGACCATGGTGATATCCGCCTGCTTTTCTTCATGAAAATGAAGGATCTCCTGCAAATTTACGCGGGCGATGCCATCGCAGTCGGTAATGACGACATAATCCTCGTTACGGCGGTTCAAAAAGCCCGTGATGCCCATGAGCGCCTCGAGACGGGTCGTATAAGGCGCGTCCGTCTCGTTGGAATAAGGCGGAAGCAGGATGATCCCGCCGTCTTTCCTCGCAAGATCCCAGTCCTTCCCGCTGCCGAGATGGTCGATGAGCGACTGGTAGTTGTTCTTGGTGACGATCCCCACCGTCGTGATCCCCGAATTTACGATATTGGAGAGCGTAAAATCGATGAGACGGTATCTTCCGCCATAGGGAACGGACGCCATCGTTCTGTGACGGGAGAGTTCGGGAAGATTGTCGTCATGGATATTTGAAAAAATAACGCCTACTGCGGAATGTGCCATAAGATTATTCCCCCTTGTAATCCTTATCGATGATCTTGCCGCCTGCGACATTGCCTGCGACCGTGATATTTCTGCCAAGCACGGCAATGCCGTTTCCCGCTTCTTTCGGCTCGCCGACGGCGGCCCCCTCTTCCACGACGACGTTCTCGTCGATGATGGAATAGCACACCTTTGCGCCCTTTTTGACGACGGTCCCCGCCATGATGACGCTGTCCTCGACGACAGCCCCCTCTTCGACGACGACGTTGGACGCAAGCACGGAATTTACGACCGTTCCGTCCACTTCACAGCCGAGGGCGATCATGGAATTGCTCACCTGTGCATCGTCGCCGATGTGTTCGGGCGGGGCGAGCGGATTGCGGGAATGGATCTTCCAGTCCGAATCCCCCACGTCGAAGGCGGGATCTTCGCCGAGGAGATCCATATTGGACTCCCAGAGGGAAGAGATCGTCCCCACGTCCTTCCAGTAGCCCTTGAAACGGTAAGAGAACATCCTTTCGCCCGCATTCAGCATGGCGGGAAGGACGTCTTTTCCGAAATCTTTGGATGAAGACGGGTTTGCGTCGTCCTCTTCGAGATATTTGAAAAGTTTTTCGGCGGTAAAAATGTAGATGCCCATGGACGCGAGGTTGCTCTTGGGCTGTTTGGGCTTCTCCTCGAATTCGTAAATGGAGCCGTCCTCCTGCGTATTGAGGATCCCGAATCGGGACGCTTCCTTTAAGGGAACTTCGATCGCGGCGATCGTGCAATCCGCCCCCGTCGCCTTGTGCGCACGGAGCATTTCCGCATAATTCATCTTATAGATGTGGTCGCCCGACAGAATGAGGATATAGTCAGGATTGTACTTCTTCATGAAGGACATGTTCTGATAGATCGCATTCGCCGTGCCCTCGAACCACGACTGCTTTTTCTTCGCCTGATAGGGCGAAAGGATATGCACGCCGCCGAACGCACGGTCGAGATCCCACGGCTGTCCGTTGCCGATGTATTCGTTGAGCTCGAGCGGTTCGTACTGCGTGAGAACGCCCACCGTATCGATCCCCGAATTCACGCAGTTGGAGAGCGGGAAATCGATGATACGGTATTTCGCGCCGAACGCGACTGCGGGTTTTGCGATGTTGTTGGTGAGGGCGTACAGCCTCGAGCCCTGTCCCCCCGCAAGGAGCATCGCAACGCATTCCTTCTTTCTAAGCATATTGTTACCCCCAAAGTTTGATTATGAATTTTTGCCTTTTTTATCGCTCTTTGCCTTCGGCGCACGGGGCGCATCGGGCTCCCGCACGAGGTAGAGGCATGTGAGCTTCGGGACGGGAAGCTGCAGGGACCAATTTCTCCCGTGGCTCGGTTTTTTGACCGCGGAATACACTCTCTTCGTCAGTTTACCCGCTCCGCCGTATTTTTTATCATCCGAATTGAAAATGACCCTGTATTTTCCCTTTTCATTGACCCCGAGAAGGTAATCCGCCGCGTCGACGCCCGAGTATGATGTCACGCATAGTACTTCGTTCCCCGCCCTATCTCTGCGGATAAAGGCGACGATGTTGCGGTCGGCGTCGTCGGGAGCAAGCCATTCGAACCCGTCCCAGCTGTCCTCGATCTCATAGAGCGCGGGCGTATCGAGATAAAAATGATTGAGCTCTTTGACATACCCCGAAAGCGCCCTGTGCATGTCGTACGTATCGCGCAGGAAGAATTCGATCCCCTCCTGATAGTTCCATTCCTTGAACTGCCCGATCTCATAGCCCATAAAGTTGAGCTTTTTCCCGGGGTGCGCCGTCATATAGCCGAGGAAGGCGCGGACACCCGCAAATTTTTCTTCGTAATCGCCGGGCATCTTATTGATGAGAGAGCATTTTCCGTGGACGACCTCGTCGTGCGAGATCGGAAGGACATAGTTCTCGGAAAACGCATACATCATGGAGAAGGTCAGTTTATTGTGGCAGCCCATGCGGAAATAGGGATTCTGGCAAAGATAGGAGAGCATATCGTTCATCCAGCCCATATTCCACTTGAAGTTGAATCCCAGTCCGCCGACAGACGCGGGTTTTGTGACGAGCCCCCACGCCGTGCTTTCCTCCGCGATCATCATCGCATACGGGAAACGGCGGAAAACCGCTTCGTTCAGGCGGCGCAGGAAGGCGATCGCCTCCAAATTTTTATTTTCACCGTAGATATTGGGCACCCATTCGCCGGGGCGCTTGTCGTAATCGAGATAGAGCATGGAAGCGACGGCGTCCACGCGGAGCCCGTCCACATGAAATTTATCGAAGAAGAAGCATGCGCCCGAAATGAGGAAGGAGAGAACTTCTTCCCTGCCGTAATCGAACCTGCGGGTGCCCCAGCTCTTGTGCTCCATGCGGTCCCATTGGCTGCTCTCGTAGAGGGGCTGTCCGTCAAATTCGTAGAGCCCGTGCGCGTCCTTCGGGAAGTGCGCGGGCACCCAATCGAGAATGACGCCGATCCCCGCCTGATGGAAGCAGTCGACGAGATACATAAAGTCCTTCGGCGTGCCGAGGCGGGATGTGACAGCAAAATAGCCCGTGACCTGATACCCCCACGATCCGTCAAAGGGATACTCCGTAACGGGCATAAATTCGACGTGCGTGTAGCCCATCTCCTTCACATAGGAAACGAGTTCGGACGCGAGCTCGCGGTAAGAAAGGTAGTTCCCGTCCTCATGCTTCTTCCACGAAAGAAGGTTGACTTCATAGATATTGACGGGGGAAGCGAAGATATTTCTATCCTTCAAACCGTCGAAATAGGTCTTGTCCCCCCATGCATAGCCGTCCGTATCGTAGAGTTTGGAAGCGGTCGCGGGGGGCGTTTCGGTGTGGAAGCCGACGGGATCCGCCTTGAGGATCTGCCTTCCGTCCGCCGTCGTGATAGAGTATTTATAGATGTCGTATTCCTTCAGACCTTCGATAAAGAGCTCCCACGTCTCCCCGTCCACCATGCGTTCCATCACGTTAGCATCGGAATTCCATCCGTTGAAATCCCCGACGACGGAAACGGAGCGCGCATGGGGCGCCCAAACGCGGAACACATATCCCGCCTTGCTGCCTGATACCGCTTTATGCGCGCCGAGGATCTCGTAGATCCTGTCATTTTTCCCGTGATGATACAGATAGAGCGGAAAATCCGTCTCTTTTACCGTGTTGCCCATATTCCACCTTTACGTTTTGTCCATATCGGTCCGCTTGAAAGGGACATTTTCCCCAAACCTATCCTATTATACTATATTTGCGCTTTACTTTCAATACCAAATTTTAATTTTTCTTCCCTTTTTCCAAAAAAATCCTCCGCGTAGCGGAGGAAAATTCACAGGATGCTCTTTGCAACGTCGTAGATGTCTCCCGCGCCGAGCACGAGGACCATATCCCCCTGCTTTACCCGCGAAAGAAGGGTCATGCGGAGCCTCTCGGGGGAAGAGATATAGGCGGCCGTCGGGAGATTGCCGGCAAGGCGGACGGCACTGCCTTCGAAGTCGAAGGCTTCGCGCGCCGCATACGTCTTGTAGATGATCGGAGACTCCGCTTTTGAGAGGACTTCCACAAATTCGTCCATAAGATCGCGCGTCCGCGTGTAAGTGTGCGGCTGAAAAACCAAATGGACCTTCCCCTCCGTGATCCGCTGTGCCGTGACGAGCGTCGCTGCGATCTCCCGCGGATGATGGGCATAGTCGCAGACGAGGGGCGCGCCCTTCAGTTCCCCCACCTTTTCGAAACGCCTTCCGACGCCGCGGAAAGACGAGATCCCCGCCTTGATCTCCTCTGCGGAAAGCCCGAGAAGGCGGGCGCCCGCATACGCCGCAAGCGCATTCATGACATGGACGATCCCAACGACGCGGAGTTTCATGCGGATCATCGGGATCCCGTTCTCCTCTACCGTGAAGGCATACCGTTCCCCGTCGCTTCTGAGGCAGGAAGCGCGGATCTCCCCGTTATGCAGTCCGAAGGAAAGCGCATGCGGGATGGAGCGGGCAAAGACGTCATCCGCGTTGACGACCGCCTTTTCGGCTTTTGCCGCAAAGTCACGGTATGCGTCCTGCAACTCCTCTTTCGTCTTATAGCAATCCGTATGGTCGCGGTCGCAATTCAGAACAAGCCCGACTTCGCTGTCGAGATGAAGAAAACTGCGGCGGAATTCGCATGCTTCCGTGACGAAATACTCTCCCCCCGTGCTGTGAAAATTCCCGAGATCGAGGTCTTCTCCGCCGATATGGGAAGCAAACGGCTTTTTGCTCTCGGCAAAGATATGGGCGAGCATGGAGCTCGTCGTCGTCTTTCCGTGGCACCCCGCGACGGAGACGACGTGCGGATAGTTTTTTGCGACGATCCCGAGCAGTTCCGCACGGGAAAGGATCCTTTTCCCTGCCTTTCGGGCACGGACGAGCTGCCTGTTCGTCGGAAGGATCGCTCCCGTTAAGATCACGGTGTTTTCGGTGATTTCTTCCTCTTCGCCGATAGAGACAGGGATCCCGCAGGCGCGGAGTTTCCGCGTGAAATGCCCCTCGGATGCGTCGCTTCCGCGGACGGCGACCCCCTTTTCTTTGAGAAGCTGTGCGAGTGCACTCATGCTCACGCCGCCTATTCCTATGAAATAACAGCCCGTAATGACCTCGGAATCGATACAAAACATGCTTTATCCTATTCCGCAACATAAAAATTTGGTGAAATTTTCTCTAATTTAACTAAATTTTTTCGATAACTATTGAATTATTCGGAAAAATGTGGTAACATTGTGAATATAAAAATACATTTGGAGGGATACCTATGAAAGTTGGAGATGTGAGGATACGTCAGGTACGCCATTCGGATGGAAAACTTCGAGCCGTGGCGTCTATTACGATCGATGAATGCTTCGTCGTGCATGACATCAGAATTTTTGAGCGCGAGGGAACGCTCCTCGTCGCCATGCCGAGCAGAAAATCATCGGACGGCGGTTATAAAGATATCGCGCACCCCCTCAATACGGAGACGCGCGAATATATTCAGGGCGTGATCCTTGACGCTTACAAAAAGTTCCTTGAAGAACAAACGACAGATGCGGAGTAAAAGTCCCCGCCGGTGATACCGGCGGGGCTCAATTTTTATAGGCCGAGCAAGGAGAGCGCTTTTTTTACGATGATACGGAGTTCTTCCTGCGAACCGTTGTTTTCGATGCGGATGACCCCTTTCTTCCGCCGTTCCTCATCGGGAAGCTGTGCGGAGATGCGGCGGGAAATTTCCGCCTCGGACAGCCCGTCCCGCGCCATCACCGAACTTATCCTCAGATCCTCGTCCCGTTCGACGGTAAGGATCCCGTCGAACAGATTTTCATATTTCCCTTCGAACAGGAGCGGAACTTCGGCAAAGGATACGGCATGCGCATTCATCTGCGCAAAGAGTTCTTCCATAATGCGCGGATGGGAAATCGCCTCAAGCCTGCGGCGGGCATTCATATCCACAAACACGAACGCGGCGATCAGTTTTTTAACGGGCTCCCCATCTTTGACACAGGTCGGAAACAGCTTCTTGACCGCCTCGAGATACTCCTTGTCTTTCCAGAGCGCCCTCGAGATCTCATCGCAGGAAAAAACGGGGTAGCCGAACTCTTTCAGGATCCCGCAAACGGCGGTTTTCCCGCTTCCGATCCCGCCCGTCACGGCATATTTTTTACTTTGCATCATACCAACTCTTCCCGACGGAGACCTCGGCGATGAGCGGAACGTTCAGTTCCACCGCCTTCTCCATCTCCTCTTTTAAGATCTTCTTTGCCTGCTCCGTCTCTTCGATGGGAACGTCGAGGATCAATTCATCGTGTACCTGAAGGACGAGCATCGCCCGCATCCCCTCCTGCTTCAACCGTTTACAGACCGATAGCATCGCGATCTTGATGATGTCCGCCGCGCTCCCCTGAAGGGGCATGTTCATGGCGGCGCGTTCCCCGAACGACCGCTGGTTGAAATTGGGGGATTTCAGCTCTGGAATATAACGTTTTCTGCCCAAAATGGTCTTGACGTACCCGTTTTCTTTGGCAAAACGTACGTTCTCATCCATATATTGTTTGACTTCGGGATTCGCCTCGAAATATCGGTTGATGTAACTTTGCGCTTCCGTTTGCGTTGTCCCGATGTCCTTGGCGAGCCCGAACGCGCTCATTCCGTAAATGATCCCGAAATTCACGCTCTTGGCGCGTCTCCGCTGCAAGGGCGTCACTTCGGAAATGGGCACGCCGAAGACGAGGGAAGCCGTGGCGGCATGGATATCGTCCCCCCGCCTGTATGCTTCCATGAGTTTGCGGCAGCCCGAAAAATGCGCAAGGAGCCTGAGCTCGATCTGGGAATAATCCGCGTCCACAAAGACGTGCCCGGGGCGGGCGATAAAGAGTTTCCTCAGTTCCCTGCCCTCGTCCGTTTTAACGGGAATGTTCTGCAGGTTCGGGTTCGCGCTCGAAAGCCTTCCCGTCGTCGTCATCGTCTGGTTGTACGTCGTATGGATGACCCCTCCCGTGACGAGCGGACGGATCCCGTCGATGTAAGTCGATTGAAGCTTTTGGATCTCGCGGTAACGGAGGATCAGGCGGACGATCTCGTGCTCTTCCGCAAGACGTTCCAAGACGTCCGCGCTTGTCGAATACCCGCCGCGCGAATTCCTCTTCGCCCCCTTCGGATCGTAACCGAGTTTGTCGAAGAGAACTTCGGAAAGCTGGAAAGGCGAATTGATATTAAAATTCTCGACGCCCGCGAGCGTATAGATCTGTTCGGACAAAACGGCAAGCTCGCGCGTGAATTTTTCGGAAAATTCGGGGAATTTATCGGTATCCACACACACGCCCGCCCGTTCCATGTCGAAAAGGACATTGATCAGCGGGAGTTCGATGTTGCGGTAGAGCTCCTCTTCCGCCGATCCCTTCGTCTTTTCGGCCGCCTCGCGGTAGGCGAGCATGAGTCCGTACGCACTGTTTTCATCCGAAAGATCGTAATCTTTGACAAACTGCGAAGGGCTCACGAGCCGAAGATTGGAGTCCGCGAGATAGCGAAGGAGCGAGACGTCTTCGACGCGGCATCCTATCCCGACGCCGATCTCCGCAAAACGGTGGAGAAGATATTTGAGATCGGGAACGATCGCGAGCCGCCCGCCCGAGAACAGTTCTTCGATGACGGGGAGAAGCTCGCCGAAGAAAAAGCCGTTTTGCAAAAAATTCTCGCGCAATGGGAAAATGTACTCGGTTTTTCCCGAAAATATGTGGCAGGCTCTCTCTTCAAGACAGAATGAAAACTCTTTGATCCCGGGGATCAGCGCCAAAAAACTCCCGATATCGGTGCAATTTACGGTATCGACGGATATTTTTTTCGTCTGTACGAAATATTCGTTATCCACGAGCGAGCGGAATTCGAGCCTCGAAAAATATTCGCGCGCCGCTTCGGGGAAGGGAAGGGTCAGCGTGCAGTCCTCCAAGGCCGTATCGAGCGGCACGTTCAGATCGATCGTCGCGAGCGTGTGCGAAAGATCCGCCATCGCCTTCCCCTCTTCGAGCCTCCTTTTCAGGGATGCGGAGAGTTCATCCAAATGGCGGTAGATCTCCTCTACGGTGCCGTAGCGGCGCAGAAGTTCCATGGCGCTCTTGGGCCCCACCCCCCTGACACCGGGAATGTTATCCGAAGTGTCGCCCATGAGTGCCTTCTCTTCGATGATCTGGAGAGGCGTAAGACCGACTTTCACGTAAAAATTCTCGTTTGAGAGGAGATCGATCTCCGTTACGCCCCGCTTGGTAAAACAGACGCTCACATGCTCGTTGACGAGCTGGTAGGAGTCCCTGTCTCCCGTATAAATCAAAATATCGGTATCGGGGAACTTGCGGGAGAGCGTCCCGATCACGTCGTCCGCCTCGAATCCCTCTTTTTCAACGATGCAGATCCGCATGGCGCGGAGCGCCTCTTTCAGCATAGGCACCTGTACGGCAAGTTCTTCAGGCATGGGCGAACGGGTCGCCTTGTATCCGTCGTACATCTTATGGCGGAATGTGGGCGCATGAAGGTCGAACGCGACCGCAAAATATTCGGGCGAGACCGTATCGATGATCTTAAAAATGAGCTTTACAAACCCGAAAATGCCGTTTGTCGGGACACCGTCTTTGGTCGTGAAGATGTTCATCGCATAAAAAGCCCTGTTCAAAAGACTGTTGCCGTCCACAAGAACAAGTTTTTTTCTTTCGCCCATATGATTCACCTCTTTTCGGATATTGTATCATGCTTTTGTTTTTTTTGCAAGAAAATCAGGGAAATCGCTTGCTTTTTTCCTGACTTTATTATATAATTCGGTTGTTGCGCCGGTGTGGTGGAATTGGCAGACGCGCTGGACTCAAAATCCTGTGGTAGTGATACCGTATCGGTTCGACCCCGATCACCGGCACCAAAAAAGGCACCCCAAAAGGGTGCCTTTTTTGGTGCCGTGAAGGGATCGGACAGTTCCGTTCAACCCAAATCGTAAAACTAACGTGAACTTTTCCAAAACGAATTTCTTGCTGTATCAAATTTATACCAAAACCCATTGCCGGTCACGCGAGAAGGCTCAGATCCTTTCGAGCAATTCTTCGGGCTTGATCGCCGTGACTTTGCTGCCATTGAAATCCTTGATGTTTCGTGTAACGATATAATCGGCGCGGATCCGTTTTGCGGCAACGCTCTGGAGAGCGTCCTCAAAATCCCCGAATCCAAGGGCGGCAGCCTTCTTTAAATCGTCCTTTTTCAGATCTGCGATCCCGAGGAGTAGCGAAATTTGCCCGATCACCTCTTTTACGCGCTCCGCATCGAGTTCCTTGCGCATGATATAGACGATGTTCGGGATAGAGAGCGCGGAGACATAGCCCTCGATCTTCCCGATCTCGCAGAGTTTCAAGATCTTGGCGGATGCGTCAACGTAGGGCGTGCGATTCGTGAGAACATCCAAAAGAACATTCGTATCAATCAAGATTTTCATACTTCTTTCTCCGTTCCTCGCGCATTTCCTTATCGTTATAAGCGCCTCTCAGGATTCCTGTCAGCGAATCTGTGAGAAAAGAAACGGTTTTGTCGCGGGAAATCAGCCTTGCCACTTCCTTCCCGTTGCGAAGGATCACAACATCATTTCCCGCCTGAACATATTGAAGATATTTTCCGAAGTTGTTCTGGATCTCGGTAGCCGATACTGTCGTCATCGTAGATCACCCCCTATATTATCTAAAATCAGTATATCCGATTTTAGCAATTTCGTCAACTGTTTTTTGAAAATTTCTTTTCTGCCGCGGGACGGGAGAATTGCCCGCACATTATGTTGATATTTTTGTCACAATATGCTATAATGCTTCCTATAAAAATTGGGGGAAAACCGATGATCTTGAACGTGGGACTCAGAACGGATATCGTTCATCACTATCATGAGTGGCTCTTCAACCGTTTCGACGAGGGATTCGTCTATGCGCGGAATCCCCTCTTCGGGAACCGCGTCAATATTTATGAACTTACGCCCGAAAAAATCGACGCGGTGATCTTCTGCTCCAAGAATTATACGCCCGTCCTCGATAAAATCGGGCGGATCACAGGCCGTTTCCGCACCTATTTTTTCTATACGGTAACGGGATATGAGCAAGATCTCGAGCCCGCCTCTCCCCCTATACAGGAACGGGTCGAGTCGCTAAAAGAGCTCTCGAAGATCGTCGGGAAAGAAAAACTCGTCTGGCGGTACGACCCTGTTCTGCTCACAAAAAAATATACAATAGCACGGCACATGGAGACATTTGCGGCGCTTTCCGAAGAGATCGCGCCATACGTGGGCGGCGCCGTATTCTCCTTTGTGGAGATGTTCATCAAAATCGGGCAGCGCATTCCCGACGTGGAAATTATGACGAAGGTGCAAAAACATGAGATCGCAAAGGTTTTGGGGGGAATTGCGCAAAAAAACCGTCTCCCTTTACAAATCTGCTGCGCGGAGACGGGTTACGAGGAATACGGGATCAAGCGTACGGGCTGCGTCACCCTCGATGCGCTGGGACGGGCGAATAAATGCAGTTTCCGCTCGATGCCGCACCTCGGAAATAAAGCCGGTTGCCAGTGCATCGTCAGCCGCGACATCGGATGGTATGATTCATGCCCGAGCGAATGCAAATATTGCAACGCGAACAGAGGGATCGAAAACGTCCGCGATAATTTTCTCCGCCATGATCCCGCCTCCCCCCTTCTCATCGGACACATCCATAAGAACGACCAACTGATGCACGGAGTCCAGAACAGTTTTCTGCTGCACGACGGCAGACAGATCTCCCTCTTCGATCTGTAAAAGATCCGCTGTACTGCTCACTCCTCCACGATCCGGACAGAGTACTTTTCGTCGAGACCACGCTCTTTCAAAAAGGCATTGAACTCGGTAGCAAGCTGCTCTGCGGAGTATTCGGCGGGTTTTGCGTTCGGTGTTACGCTGTGCGCACGGATGCTTGCTTGCGTCTTGGCGTGAAGTTCGTCAAGTTTTTTAGCGGTGTCCGCGTTTGCGTTCTTCGCGCCACGCTTGATGCTCTCGATCACAAAACGGCACTTTGCCTTGAAGCCTTTGGTGTGCAAAAACTCTTTGAACTCTCTGTTCTCTTCAGAGTTTTTCACGGCCTCGATATTCGCTTTGTCCTGCTCCTTTTGACGGCGGGCGTTTTCGCCCATTTGCTCGAACGCCACCTTGAATTTTGCGACGATGCCTTTGGTATGGCAAAATTCCTCGAATTGCTTCGTGATCTCTTCTTGACTGACCGCATAATCTGCATTGTAGTTTTCCATTTTCTTTTTTCTCCTTATTTCTATAAATTTTTTATTTTTTTCGGAATGTTTTAAGAGAATTCCGAACTGCTCTTCATAGGTCGTTGCCGAAAGAAACTCCCGAAGATCGTCCGGTGTGAGCACCGTATCTTCATCGGGTTCCGCTTCCGCCGATAACTTTATGATTTCGATTTTCTTTGCCATTTTGCCACTCCGCATTCTCAATAAAAGTTTAACACCGTATTGTGCAAAATACCACAACATAAATCGCGAAAAGTGTTGGTTTCAAAGAAGAAAATCCGATTTAATTTCTCAAATGTCGTTTTACGGTTGTAACTTACGGAAAAATTTGATATAATGCGAAGAAAGGAGACCGCCAATGAACAAATCCGAAGCCAAATTCCATAACACCGCCGTGAAAATGGACGACGCGCTCGTCGCCCTACTCGAACAAAAAGAGTTCAAGGATATTTCCATTATGGATGTATGCGAAAAGGCGGGCGTCAACCGCTCCACCTTCTACGCGCATTATGATAATTTGTACGATTTATTAAAAGAAACGCAGGAGCGCGCCGTTTCGGATTTTCTTGTGGCCTTCGGCGGCGTCATCCAAACCGATTTTTCCAAAATGACGGCGGACGAACTCATCTTCATCTCCCCGCAATACCTTGTGCCATACCTTACCTTTGTCAAGAAGAACAGGCGGCTGTATGAGGTCTACAATAATTCCAATGCCTTCCCCATCGGAGAAATGGATAAACGGCTTATCGAGAACGTCTTTGTGCCGATCTATGCAAAGAACGGCGTGACGGACAAAAAAATCGTGGAATATATGTCGCACTACTTTATCAGCGGGGTGACCGCGATCACAATGGAATGGGTGAAGCGCGGGTGCGAGGACGATATTCTGTTCATCTGCGAAATCATCTCCATTTGCGTACGCCCGCATCTGAAAGCGCAGATGATTTGAAGATCGCATAGCTTCGGCCAGATAATAATTATCCACCCGCGGAGCGGATGGTATTTCATTTTCGGGCATAGCCCTAATCGTTACAGGCAGCGCACAAGTGCGCAAATTTGCGACCTGCCAGTCACTGCATGTTTGTTACTTGCTACCCGTGAACGGGTCTTTATCCTTGCCCACCCCTCGAGGGCACCCGAAGGGCGTGCCTTGTGCTGTGGGTGTCACGAGCAATGCGAGTGACGGAAGGGGTGTCGCTTAAATTGCGGTGATGTTTTGACTTCGCCACGCCGCGCCCGTGGCGCTCGTGCCGCCCTTGGGTGTAATCATAGTGCGGGCGGGGCACCTTGACGAATGGAATAACACCCCCTCAGTCACGGCAAGGGCAGCCGTGACAGCGTCTCATGCGGGTAGAGACCCGCGTAACTTCGCGCCTGTGGCGCTCGTGCCGCCCTTCGACGACAAAAGAGCGTGCGGGCGGGGCGGTCAGCATTTGCCCGAGCATATGGGCAAATGCCAAGAAAATTTTGCGCCAAAGATTATCAACCTTTGGCAGAATGCAAAATTTCCCCCTCGATGGGGAGCTAAGGATTTATTCGCCCCTTCATCGCTTTATTCCCCCCTTTCGATTTTTCTGTTCATCGGCAAAGCCTCTTTTGAACCACGCGACTATCGCGTGGTTTTCAGTTACCAAAAAACAGCGGGGAAACTTCCTCGCTGTTTTTTTAGACCCGCCCAAAGGCGTATTCTGATATGAAATTTCGTTTTTGCGGATCCGCCTTTTACGGGCGGACCTCATTTTTTTTCAGTTTTGCAAGGAAAAATCCTTCATATTGTGCTGTCGGCATGACGCAGAGCGTTCCCTCTACACTTGGAAGAAGGGGCACCCCCGCGGGCGATTCTACGGGTACGATCTCCGCCCCGCAACCTTCCAGAACTTTGCGGAGCACATCCTCATTCTCCCGTTTCAGGACGGAGCAAGTCGAATAGACCATCTCTCCCCCTTTTTTCAAAAGTTTTAATGCTTTTCGGAGCAATTTTTCCTGTAAGCGGGCACAGCGTTCGACGTAAGCGGCGTCGATCCGCGCATTTTTTCGCGGGGAGACCGTCCCGCTTCCGCTGCAGGGAGCGTCGAGCAGGATCTTATCGAAACAAAAGAGGTCGTCGAGCGACGCGGCATCCGTACAGAGCGCCGTCACCCTCCCCGCGCCTTGCCGCCTGAGATTGAAGAGCAGCCGCTCATAGCGCAGTTTATCGCGTTCGCAGGCGGTGATGAGCGCTTCCCCGCAGGACAGCGCCGCAAGCTCCGTCGTCTTTCCGCCGGGCGCGGCAGTCATATCGAGAATGCTCTCCCCCCTCTTTGGCGAAAGATAGAGCGGCGGGAGCATGGAAGAGAGACTCTGCAAATAGATTTTCCCCTCTTCGTAGAGACTTGTGCGGCGGATGTCCTCTTCTGTATGACCGTTCAAAATGACGGCGGCGGGATACCAGCCGACCTCTTCAAATGAAAAATCCGCCTCTTTGAGGGCACGTTTTCCCTCTTCGGCGGTGATTTTCAATGTATTAAAGCGCAACGTCACGGGGCGGACAACTTCGTAGCCCGCCATGATTCTTTCCGAAAGCTCTCTGCCGTAATCGGCAAGGAGCATTTCAGGGAGCGATCCGCTCACTTGATGCCCTTGATCCATTCGTCGATCGCGCTCTCGGGCGTTACGAGTTTCTTATCCTCGAACTTGATGTTCAACGCGGGCTGGACAGCGGCGCCGCGCATTGCTTTCCTCAGATCGCTCGGCGTATGGCCGAGCCAGCCGCCGTTGGTGGCAAAGGGATAGACGGTCTTCCCCTTCCAGTCGACCGATTTCATGAAGGATTTTACGGCGGGCGCATATGTATACCACCAAACGGGCGTGCCAAGGATGACCGTATCGTACTCCTGCGCGTTGACGGGAAGCGGATAGAGCTGAGGCACATAGCCGCTCTCGACCTCCCTCTTTCCGAGCCCGACGAGCACGTCGTAATCATCCGGATATACCTTGACGGTTCGGATCTCGGCAAGATCCGCGTCGAGCGCACGCGCGATCTTTCTTGCAACCGTGCGCGTATTTCCCCCGAAAGAGTAATAAATGACGAGTTTTTTCATGCGTTACCTCCTTGTCTTCAAATCAATAGAATGTGGCGATATCCTCGCCCTCGGGAATCGGCTTCGTGCGTTCGGCTGTAAATACCTTCAGAACGGGTCCCTTTCCCCCATAGAGTTTATGATATTCAAAATCGATGCGGGCTGTGAGCGCGACCCATTCGCCCGTCTCGAACAAAACGGAGGGATCTGCCGAACAAATGAGTCCGCTGTATGCAATGTCTGCCGCACAGCAGGTCATAACGTATCTTCCTACCGCAAATGTTCCCGCCTTCATCTTCCTGTCACAGGCGACGATCCCGCGGAAAGATACCGTTTTTCCGTCGTATTTTTCGCCCTCTTCGCGGATATCCCTGTAAAAATAGGCATAATCTCTGTCCTCGATCGTGACGACCGGCGCGTCGATATCGTAAGGAAGCGGATCGGCGATCTCATCGTAAACGGCTTTGCCGCCGACGTACTCATAGACGATATCGGGGCGGCGGGAAACGGCGCGGACGATCTTGTGGAAATCCTCCTGCTTCATCTCCCCCTTGAAACGGTTGAAGACGACGAGATCGGCGTATTGGATCTTGTCGAAGACGAGCTGCCGCATGTTGGCGTTATAGTTTAAGAACGTATTTGCGTCGAAAAAGGTCATCACCTGTGCGATGAGCCACCCGTCAGGCATCGCATCGAAGAATTTATCGAGGGTGAGCATGCCGTTGAATTCGACGACGACACGCTCCGCACCGCACTCCCGCGCGATCCGCCCGAGATTTTGGACATTGAGCCCCTGTTCGTCGACGGTAGCAACGCTGAATTTTTTTACGGCGAACTTTGCGGGATCGTATTCCTCTTCCCCCTCTTCGGCGACGAGCAAAAGCGTTCTTTCGCCCGAATTGAAGCGGGGATCCTGAAAGGTCTCCTGAATGAATTTTGTCTTTCCCGCTTCCAAAAAGCCGAGAAAGAGATAGACGGGAATTTCCTTCGGCATAGTTTACCCCAAAAACAGCTTTTCGAGCTTCTCCTCGTCGATCTTGCAGCCGATCACGCAGAGTCTGCCCGTGACGGCGGGCGAACCGACACGGATATCCGCCTCTTCGGGGACGTAATCGAAATACAGCCACTTGTCTCCGCCGTTCAAAATGCCTTTGGCGCGCAAAATTTGCCCGTATTCGCCCGAATCGAGCGCGGAGAGCGCCTTTTTGAGGCTTCCCTCCGTGACGGGCTTCGCCGTCTCGACGCCCCAGCTCGTAAACACCTCATCCGCATGATGGTGGTGATGGTGATGATGGTGATGTTCATGCACATCGTCATCGTCGTCATCGTGATGATGATGGTGATGGCATTCGCAATCGGGATCGTCGCACTCGTCGTCATCGTCCTCGTCATTTGCCTCGGCGGCAAGTTTTTCAAGCTCCGCGGCGAGGCTGTCCGTCTTCTGCATGGCGAGAAGGATCTCTTTCCCGCCGAGCGCGTCCCAGTCCGTTGTGACGATCGTAACGGAGGTGTGTTCCTTCAAAAGCGCCGTCGCTTCCTCCGTTTTCTTGGGATCGGACGTATGGGAGAGGACGATACAGCTTGCGTTTTCCACTTGGTCGAGGAAGAACTCGCCGAAGTTTTTCAGATACATCTTGCATTTCTTCGCGTCGACGACGGTGCAGAAGGCATTGAGCGCGCTGTCGGGAACGTCGGCACGTTGGACTGCCTTGATGACGTCGGAAAGTTTCCCCACGCCCGAGGGTTCGATGAGGATGCGGTCGGGATGGAACTCTTCGGCGACCTTTTTGAGCGCCGCCGCAAAATCCCCCACGAGGGAACAGCAGATACAGCCCGAGTTCATCTCGGTGATCTCGATCCCCGCGTCTCGTAAAAATCCGCCGTCCACGCCGATCTCACCGAATTCGTTTTCAATGAGAACGACCTTTTCGCCCGCATAGGCTTCCTTAATTAGCTTTTTGATGAGCGTCGTCTTTCCCGCGCCCAAAAATCCCGAAAAAATATCGATTTTTATCATA
>CANRIY010000003.1 GCA_947630775.1 uncultured Clostridia bacterium
GCGACAGGAGGCGTGGCCTCGCCGACGGGGTTGCGGCGGTCCCTGCCGCCGCAACGGGTAGGGGGGTGGGCAACGATTCTGATCGCGTTATGGTGCCCCGCGCGCATTCTATTGCACTAAGCACGGCACGAGCGGGCACCGCCCGCGAAGTAGCGCCGTCGAACCATCACCTTATTTATAATGCGGTGACCCTTCGACTACGCTCAGGGTGACGTATTGGAAAGCGGTGATCCTTCGACTACGCTCAGGGTGACGTATTGGAAAGCGGTGACCCTTCGACTACGCTCAGGGTGACGTATTGGAAAGCGGTGATCCTTCGACTACGCTCAGGGTGACGTATTGGAAATGACGCCGCCCCGCCCTTTGGCTCCCCCTAAAAGGGGAAGCAAGACACCCCCTCACCGCCTGCGGCGGAGCTCCCCCTCGAGGGGGAGCCGAGAAACGGGGCGCAAAAAAATCCCGACGCATGGAAGCGTCGGGAGAAGTTTTAGTGGAGGGAACCTGCGATCGTTTGAACAAGCAAGATGACTTCATTGACAGTCAACTCGCCGAGATCCGTTTTGCCATTAAGCTCTTGAATAGGATGCGCTTCGAGCAATGCGGAAATGTCTTGCGAGGGGTTGCTTTCGATGAGCTCATGGATATACATCTCGTCGAGGGTAAGTTTGTTGATCTCAGCGGCAACTGCCGTCACATGCGTGCCGAGCTCGGTGATCTTGGTCGCGGCGCCGTCCGTGCCCTCTCCGAGGAGAAGGTACCACACGCCCGCATGGTAGGCGGTCACCTCTTCGCCCGTGGCCGTTTCCGTATAGCGGACCTTCACTTCCTCTTTCCCGTAGGTGGTTCCGTCTGCCGCGGCATAGCGTTGGGTGACGGGCACCTTTTCGATATAATAGTACTTCGTTTCGCCGCCGTCCTCTTCGGTCTGGACGCGGTATTTTTCGGGAAGGTCGCCGCCGTCCACGCGCGTGTATTTGTCCTTTTTCTCGAGGTCGACGCGCACTTCGGCACCCGTTTCGTCCGTATAGGTGTAATAGAAACCGTTTCTGTCTTCCTGAATGTCGCCCAAATCGCCCAAGTAGGGATGGCTCTCATCGTCGAGATCGTCGTAATTGACTTCATAATAGGTGGGGGCATAGTTGAGGTAGATCTTGTTTTCGATGTACCGCTGCGCGACGACATCCTGCCCTTCGGGGATCTTGGTGAAACCCGTCTCCGCGTCGCCCGTGTACCAGCCTTCCGTGACTTCCGTTTCCTCATGGTAATAGTGCACCGTGAGGGCGCCGGAATTGACTTTCTCCGTCGGGCGCATGCTTTCGGAATAGTTCTTCGCATACGACCACATTTCGTCGCCGAACACGTCTTCGAGGGTGAGTTTGTCGATCGCGTCGCCCAGTTCGTTGATCTGCTTATAGCGGAGGGTGTTCAAAATCAGGTTGCCGCCTTCGAACGCTTCCACGCCGAGCACATCCTCGAGGGTGAGCGTATCGATGCCCGTGGAGATCTCGCCGAGGGTCATGTCGTGCATGGCTTTGAGGATCTGGGGCGTGTCGGGGCTGTCCAAATCGATGCTGATGACGTCGGCGAGGGTGAGGGAATCGATCTTCTCTTGATTGTTCAGATCGCAGATGCGCCAATCCGCCATTGCCTTCAGGATGCCCGAAGGCTCCTCGCCGAGTTCGATGATCGTCCCGATCCTGAGCCGTTCAATGCGGTTCTGGTTTTCGAGATCTTTGATCGACCAGCTCTGCATCGCCTGCAAAATGCCTGAGGATTCGGCCGTGATATCGAGGAACTGGTTGAGTTTGAGACTTTCGATCTTGTCTTGGTTTTGCAGATCCTTGATCGTCCAGTCCCTCATCGCCCACATGATGTTTGAGGTGTCTTCGGGCTGCTCTTCGGCGGTGCGGTCGAGGTCGAGCACGTCGCCGAGAACGAGACTTTCGATCTTCTCTTGGTCTTGCAGGTCGTCGATCGTCCAGTCCTGCATCGCCTTCATGATCCCCGAAGAATTTTCATCGATCTCGAGCACCGAGCCGAGCCGCATCCCTTCGAGGATGCCCGAATCTTCCGCCGTAAGGTCGCCGACCGTCTTTTTGGGGTAGAGCTTGCCGTCGGGATCGTTGGGGTCGGGCAGCATGACGATGACGAGTTTTTCGGGGTCGGATTTATCCGCCTTGATAACATATCTGCCGCCGCCGGCGTATTGCTTGGCGGTGCTGTCCGTCCCGTCGGCGTTTTTGACAAATTCGGTGAGGTAATTTCCGTCTTCGTCCACGAGATAGCCGTCTTCGTCATGAAGGATGGGGTTGCCCTCGTCGTCAACATCGCGGTCGGTCTTTTTCATCTCGTTGCCATAGGCAATATAGCGGACTGCGGCGTCCGACTCTGCATTGATCCCCATGAGCGCTTCGACTTGCAGCGAGTCGATGACGGCGTTCGGTTCGTTGATGAAGTCGCCCGCCAGAAGGAAGGGCTTGCCGCCCTCGATTTCTTGGATGCGCAGACGGCCGCCCGTTTCGACGATCTCGTAATCCACGCCCTCGGTGCCGTAGCAGATGGCGTAGATGGCGGCGACGTCCTCTTCGTTCTCCGCCTTGTGTTCGAGCGCTTTTTGGGTGTTGAGCCCGAGCATTTCGCCGAGAGGCAGGGCGTTGACGTAGCCGTTGGTGTCGTTGATGAGCGTGTTGAGGTTTGCGGGCGTCTTGTCGCTGATCATTTGAAGAATGCCTTCATCGTCGAACACATAGTCCACGCCCTCGGTGCCGTAGCAGAGAGCATAGAACATAACGTTGTTCTGGCTGATCTCTCCGCCGTCCACGACGCTGTTGTCGTCGACCTCTTCGGGGAGCCTGATGTCGAGCCCGAGCAGGGAGCCGAGTTCGATCTCGTAAATGAAGTCCATTGCGGTCCGCTCCGACCCGTCCTCATTGTGGGCGGGCTCTTCCGCGAGGGTGGGGATGATGTCGAGAATGTTCGTGGGTTTGCTGCCTTCGCGCATTCCGACCGTCATCGTGTCGGGTTCCGCCCCTTCCCTCGTATCGGGAATGAGTTCGTAATCCACGCCGTATTTGCCGTAAGCGAGGGCGTAGAGGAAGGCATTGTCGTTGATCTTTTGGAGAGAGACGTCTTGGTCGAGCTCGAGCACGGGGCCGAGTTCGATCTGCGGGAGGTAGTTGTCCCGCGCGTACTTGGCAAGCGAGCTGAATGTCTGCTGTTTGAGTTCGCCGATGTCGAGCGTGACGCCGATGCTCTCGAGATTCGCCAGAAGAAAATCGTTAATGTAGGTATCGACGAGGGGAGAGTATTTCGCAAAGGTCTCGAGCGTGAGATTCGCGGGATCGCCGAGCTGGTTGATGTCGTTGAGCACGTCGTCCGCGATATCGAAGACGTTTTTATTGAGATAGGCCTCGGAAATGAATTCTCCCGCGTCGAAGTTAAAGTATTCGAGCGTATCCTTCGAGGGCCCCACGAGGAGGATCCCCATTGCGCCGAGCACGCCGCCGAATGCGGCGAAGATCCCGACGATGAAGGAAAGACTCACCGCAAAGGTACGCCAGAAGAACCCGCGCGGACGGTATTGGTTGCGCAGGGGGATCTTCTCCTCTTTGATGAGCTGTTTCTCGTAGGCGATCTGCCGTTTGAGGAGCTCTTTCTTCTCCCGCCGCGAGAGCTTTTTCTTCGGCCTCTGCGGGGGCATGGGCTGCCTCACCGGGGGCATCGGACGGCCCATGGGAGGCATGGGCTGGCCCACGGGGGGCGTCGGCTGACCCGCGGGGGGCATCGGCTGACCCTGTGCGGGGTTGTTTTCGATATTCTTTTGATCCGCCATGAACTGTAACCGCCTTTTTTCGTTATTTTACTTTGTTTATTATACTATTCACGCGTGCAAAAAGCAACTGTTTGCGCGCGGAAATTTCAGGAAGAAGAGGGGAAAAGCGATTTTATTCCCCGTTTCCGCCGTCTCCGATCCCGCGGAAGGAGTCGAGCCGCCTTCCGATCGTCCCCGTGCGCTTTTCGGCGCTCTCCACGGTGTCCTGCGCCTCCTGCAGTTTGCGACGGGTCTTTTCAAGGAGTTCCGCAAACGCCGCAAAGTCGTGGCGGAAGCTCTCGAGCATCTCTCTGAGCTCGCCCGACCGCTTTTCGATCGCGGCCTGTCGGAATCCCGTCTGCAGGGTGGAAAGCAGCGCCCCGAGGTTGGTGGGACCGCAGGCGATGACCCGCTTCTGCCGTAAAAAGTCCCCGAGCCCGGGCATTTTCGTCACTTCCGCATACAGCCCTTCCGAGGGAAGATACATCAGCGCAAAATCGCAGGTGACGGGCGGGAGAATGTATTTTCTCGCAATGGAGTCCGCCTGTAACTTCACGGCGCGCTCCAGATTTTTACGGGAGAGAGCTTCGGCTTCCCTGTCCCCGCGCTCCGAGGCGTCCACGAGGCGTTCGAACTCCTCGACGGGGAACTTGCTGTCGATGGGAAGGGAGACCGTCCGCCCGTCCTTCGCGGGAAGGAGTACCGCAAAATCCACGAGAGAATTGTCGAGCGGGTTGAGTTTGACGTTGCGCGCGTACTGTTCGGGGGAGAGCATCTGTTCGAGAAGGGCGTCGAGCTGGGCTTCCCCCCATGTGCCGCGGAGCTTGACGTTGGAAAAGACGCGCTTGATGTCGGCGACGTTGTGCGAGAGGCTCTTCATCTCGCCCACGCTCTCGTACATCTTTTCGAGGCGCTCGCCGATGCGGTTGAAGCTGTCCGAGAGCTTGCCGTCGATCGAGGAAGCGAGCCTGTCGTCCACCGTGCGGCGGATGCGCTCGAGGTTCTGCGCGTTCGCGTTTACAATGTATTTGAGGTCGTCCGTGAGACGGTTCTGCATGTTCATGAGCCGCGCCTCGGTGACGCGGTTGAGGTTGTCCGCCGCGCGGGCGGTGTAATCCGCGAGGGCATGGATCTTGTCGAGTTCGTCGGCGATCCGCTCCGCTTCCCGCATGGGGGCGGGCTCTTCATGCCGTTTGCGGAAGATGAGGAAGAGGACGGCGATAAGATCCAGCGCGCACAAAACAGCGATCACGATGAGTAGGGTTGTGGACATGGGTGCCTCCGATTTTGTCTCACGGGGGCATGGTACCCCCGCAGTAGGTAATTTTTACAGCGGTTTATTCGCCCGAAAAGCGGCGGATGCGCTTTAAGAGATAGGCGCGGTCGTTCCGCTTGCCGTCGAGCGCACACTCGAAGAGGAGCGTTTTCAAAACTTCCGCCGTCTCCTTTGCGGGCACGCCCGCCTCGCGCACGTCCGAGCCGTTGACTTTGAGCTCTTTGAGCGTCAAAGGCGCGCCCTCCGCCCGCATTTCGGAGAGGATCTTTTTCCATTTTACAACGCAGGGAGCGGGGGAGAGGTCGTCCATGCACGCCGAATAATCCGCCTGTTTGACGGCGAAGAGTTCTTCAAGAAGGGGGAAATTTGCAACGATCTCCCGCCGCACTTTCGTTTCCTTCATGCGGAGATCGAAGTCGCGCATGTGCAGCCGCACGAGCGCACAGACCCGCTCTTTCGTTTGCGCCGGGGCCTTGAGGCGGGTGAGGGTCTCCCGCGCGATGCGTTCCCCCTCGGTCTCGTGGCCGTGATAGTTCCCGTAATTTTGCATGCAGTAGGGCTTTCCCACATCGTGCAGGAGAGCGGCGAGACGGACGCTATGCTCGGCATATCCCGCCGCGCGGAGGGAGTGTTCGAGCACATCATATTTGTGAAATTCCGCCCGCTGCATCATGCCTTCGCCCAATGTGAGCTCGGGCAGGATCTCGCGGAGCACGCCCGTCTCTTTGAGGATGCAGAGCCCGCGGTAGGGCGCCGCTCGGTCACCCAGCTTCTCGTCCGCATGGAGAAGGAGCATGAGCTCGGCATAGACGCGCTCGGGGACGATGTCGCGGATGAGAGAGGCGTTCTCCCTTGCGCCTTCGAGGCAGGCCTCATCGGGAAGAAAACCCGTCTGGGCGGCTTGGCGGGCGAGCCGCATGAGCCTGAGCCCGTCCTCGCCGAATACTTTGCGGGAGGGGGCGACGGTGCGCAGCTTCTTTTCGTTGATATCGCCGATCCCGCCGAGGGGATCGAGGAAGCTGTCCGCCTTGATGTCGTAATAGACCGCGTTACAGCAGAAATCCCGCCGCTTGGCGTCGAGCACGATGTCGTCCGTAAAGACGACGGAAGAGGGGGCATGAACCCCCTTTTCGTAAGCGTCGTAGCGGAAACGGGTGAATTCGCAGGCGACGCCCTCTTCATCCTCGAGCTTGACCGTCCCCGTGCGCGGATAGAGGGCGCGGACGGTGAACCCGCATGTTGTTGCGGCAGAGATGAGCTCTTCGTCGCTCCCCGCGGCACAGATATCCCAGTCCGCCTCTCTTCGGGGAAACCCAGCAAGGCGGTCGCGCACGCTTCCCCCGACGACATACAGGGGGAAGGGACAGGCGTCTGCCAGTTTCAGAAAACTTTTCGGTAAAATCTCTCTCATGGCTTTGATATCTTCGATGATAAAAAGGGTAGTTCTATTGTACCACCCGCCGTAAAAATTGTCAACCGTGGGAAATTTGCTTCACCGTATTGATTTTTTCGACAAAATGTTGTAAAATGGACGCACAAAGACCATGTATCATCTCATTGTAAATCCCGCATCCGCACAGGGCGAAAAGACGCTCGCGGAAGCGGAGCAAAAATTCAAGGCGCGCGGCGCCGAATACGACATCTTCCTCTCCTCCGCCCCCGGGGACATCGCGCGGGAGGCGGGACGGCTCTCCGCCATGGGGGAGGAATATCTTGTCGCGGTCGGCGGGGACGGGACGCTCAACGAGGTGCTCTGCGGGATCGGCGACCCCGCGAAGGTGATCTTAGGGCTTATTCCGTCGGGAACGGGCAACGATTTCGCTTCCCATGCGAAGATCCCCCGCGGCGGGGCGGCGGTCGACCTCATTTTGGACGGAACGCCGAAGTACACCGACTATCTCGACTGCGGAAAGGGGCGGCGGAGCCTCAACATCGCGGGGCTCGGCATCGATGTGGATATTTTGGAACGCATCGAAAGGAGAAAGGCGGAGGGAAAGCGCTGTTCTTACTTCAAGAGCCTCGTCATTTCTCTCTTGAAATACAAGCCCGTTGCAATGAAGGTCATATCGGACGGGGAAGAGCGGGAGTACAAAGTGCTCATCGCGGCGGCGTGCAACGGGTCGCAGTTCGGCGGGGGGATCCCCATCTGCCCGCCCGCCGTCATCGACGACGGAAAGATCGATCTCATCGCGGTGGACTGTCCCAAGCGGATCGTTCTGCCCTACTATCTCATCAAACTCATGCGCGGGAAACTGCACACAAAGCGCATATATCACAGAGTGCTCTGCGAGGAGGCGGTGATCCTCCCGCAGGGGACCAAGAGCGTCCAGCTCGACGGCGAGCTTCTCCCCGCAGAGGAGCTCCGCGTCAGGGTGGTGAGCGGAAAATTGCGCATGTTCCGAGGCTGAAATGGCGAATCTGTATAAAGACATTCTCGAAATCATTCCCACGGCGGCGATCGTCGTGGATGAAAACTTGCGCGTCAGGTATTGCAACCGCGCCTTCCGCGCCTATTTCGGGGCGGAAAGGGAGCGCGGCACCCTTGCGGACGCCATCTCCTGCCGTGAAGAGGAACATTGCGGGGAGGGGGTCAAGTGCGCCTATTGCGCCCTGCGCGCCCTCTTTCTCGATGCGGTCAAGGGGCGGGGATCCGCCTTCCGCAAACTCATCTTCCGCCGCGGCAGGGAGGCGCTCTCCCTCCGCATCAAGGTACAGCCCATGGGCGAGTACTTTCTGGGACTTGCGGACAACGCTTACGAGACGGAGATCGCCCGCGAAATGTCCTCCGCGCAGGATATCCAGCAGCGGCTCCTGCCCGCCGCGCGGAGCGGCGCGCCCTATTCCTTTATGTATATCCCCTGCCGCGAGATCGGGGGGGACCTTCCCGACGTCTATGAGGCGGGCGGGGAGACCATGGGGGTGCTTGCGGACGTTTCGGGCAAGGGCATCTCCGCGGGCATGCTCTCCGCCTTTGTGCGGGCGGGCTGGGACAGGAGCGAAATTTCTCCCGCGCGCGCCCTCTATGGCCTGAACGCGAAATTTCAGGAGCTCAATCTTGACGAGCGTTCCTATGTCACCGCCGTCGCCGTCCGCATCGAGCGGGAAGCGGGGCGGATCCGCTACTGCGCCGCGGGGCACAACGCGCCCATGCTCTTGAAGAGCGGCGCTTCCATCGACGAGATCGTGATGAATTCCCCGCCCGTCTCGACATGGATCCCCGGGTTCCGCTACGAGGACGCCTCGATCCCCTACGGAAGGGGGAGCATTTTGGTGCTCCTGACGGACGGCGTCATCGAGAGCAGGAATTCCCGCGGGGAGCAGTTTTCCCTCGAACGGGTGGAGGAGATCCTGCAAAAATCGGACTGCGCGGAGCGGTTCATCGAGCGTCTCAAGGCCTCCCTGAAAGAGTTCTGCGGCAGTTTCGACGACGATATCACGGCGATCGCATTCGATCTTTGAGGACTCTGCGCGAAAGGCGGAGTCCTTTGTGACTTCTTTGCAAAAGAGCCCGAAAAAATGACAGAATAAACCGTTTCGGGAATTATTTTTTCAAAACACATTGACAGTCCGCATAACTGGGGATATAATCGAAGCACAGTATAAGTGGAGGCATGTCCTTTTTCGGAAAAGGGGTGGAACATGCGGCTTGCGGGCAAACATCGAAGGTTTATGAGAGCGGGGGGGATTTCGGTCGCCCTTGCGCTTTTGCTTGCCTCGGCGGGCTGCGATTTCCGTCTGAACCTCGGCGGCGGGGAGAAGGAACCCTTAGAGGGGCTCTACATCGCCGTGACGGGGGCGGACGTCTCGGTCGGGGCGCAGTTTGCGCTCACTTCCGACCCTTGCGGCGAGGATGCGGTCTGGATCTCCTCCGACGAATCGGTCGCGTCCGTGGAGGAAGGGATCGTGACGGCGCTCGCGGAGGGGACTTCGCTTGTGAGTTTTTCGGACGGGGAAAAGTTCTTTTCCTGCGACGTCACCGTCCGCAGCGACATTCTCGGCGTCAAGATGATGACGGCGGACGCCAACCTTGCCGAAGGGGATATTCTTCACCTTTCGGCGGAGCTTCCCAAAGGGTACAAGGCGGAATGGTCCACCTCGGACGAGAGTATCTTGACGATAAATGACGGTACCATGTCCGCGATCTCTGGCGGAAAAGCGACGATCGGCGCAACTTGCGAAGACTTTGAAGCGGAGTATGAGATCGCCTCGATCCGCGTCGGGGAAGAGGGGAAGGGCCAGCTCCTTTGGTCGGACGAGTTCGACGGGGACGCCCTCGACGAAACAAAGTGGGAATATCAGGAAGGCGTGCAGGACGCCTATATCAATATGGAAGATACGGCGTACGGGCCGTGGTTTTGGGGCAACAACGAACTTCAATACTACACCCGTGACGCGGTCTCGCTCGCGGAGGGAGCGCTCGTCATCACGGCGGAGCGGGAGAACGGCCTTCCGAGCGGCAGGCAGTTTACTTCGGCGCGCATTTCGACGCGCGACAGGGGATACTGGACGTACGGCTATTTCGAAGCCCGCATGAAGCTTCCCCTCGGGACGGGCATGTGGCCCGCATTCTGGATGCTTCCCCAGCCCGAAGCGGGCATGGGTACCAACAACCGCTACGGCGGCTGGGCGGCGAACGGCGAGATCGACATCATGGAAGCAAAGGGCAGGCTCCCCTATGAGGTCGGCAATACGCTGCATTTCGGCGGAAATCCGAGCACGTTCTCCCCGCATACCGAAAAATTGACGGGCTCGATCGGCGAATGGCATGTGTACGGGTTCGAGTGGCGGAGCGACCATATGACATGGTATGTGGACGGCGCGGAGTCTTACCGCTTAAAGAATACGTCGTGGTTTACGACCTCTCCGCTCGGGCAGGAGAACGCCTCCGCGCCCTTCGACGTGCCGTTTTATCTTCTCATCAACCTTGCGGTCGGCGGAAATTACGACGGCGGCAACACGCCCGACCAAACGTTCACGTCCGCGGCGATGCAGATCGACTATGTTCGGGTCTACGCATAGATTTCGCTCGATTTCTTTGCTCGCCCCGTCGCTTCGCACAAGGCGCCCCGCGGACGCGCTCCTGTTTTGTCATTTCGCCCCGCCCGCACTTCTATTGTGCACCAAGGGCGGCACGAGCACGAAGTGCGAAGTAGCGGAGCGAAGCGGAGTCGAGAAATCTCGATAAAATATGGTGGAGATGTCTCGACTGCGCTCGACATGACAATTTTTGCGAAGCGGAGTCGAAGAATCTCGCGGGGGGCGCCAAGAGGGCTACGCGTCATCCTGACCCCCGCAGGGACAGAAATTTCAAACGGTTACGACGGCTCAGCCGTGTAATATAGTGTAATATGGAAAGGAAGGAGGAAAAAGCATGAAAAAGAGATTTTTGACGGCGCTCATCGTTCTCTTTACCCTCGTCTTTTCTCTCGCGATCTTTGCGGCATGCGGAGATGAAGGCGGAGAAGAAGGCGGAGAGGGCGGATTCACGATCAACGAGCAATCCGTCACCATCGGCGTGGGGGATAACCACACGCTCATGGCGAGAGCGAGCGGAAAGAGCGTCACATGGGAAAGCTCAGACACGAGTGTTGTGAGCATCAAGACGCAGGTCGCCTCGAGGGGCACCTGTGTAATTTACGGCGAAGGCAGAGGAACGGCAACGCTCACCGCCAAGGCCAGCTCGGGCGAAACCGCAACGTGTACCGTTACGGTCGAGGAAATCACCATCGAACTCAGCGCGACGAGCCTCACCATTCTCAGGAAAGCTGACTTCAGCTACGAGAGCAAGACGCTCACGGCGACTGTCATGCGCAACGGCGTGGCAGGTTCGGGCAGCGTGACGTGGAAATCTTCGGACGAATCCGTCGTTTCGGTTGCGGGCGGCGTTCTGACGGCGCACAAGCTCGGTTCGGCGACGATCACGGCGACGCTCACGGGCGGCACCGCAAAGGCGACCTGCGAAGTGAACGTCACATGGGAAAACCAGCCCGAAGGTTGGTATGAAGTTCAGGAAACGGGTTCAAACGGCGCAGTCGAAACGCCCGGCATGTGGACATGGAGCGGCTTTAAGGGCGCGGATGACGACGTGCACCCCAAACTCTTCGGCGAAGGTTCGAGCGCGGAAGGCAAGGCCACCTTTACGGTGAGCGGCAACACGGGCTGGAGATGGTACGGCACGCAGATCTTCTATAAGCACCCCGGCACAGAGGCGAACGCTCTCGTTGCGGGCGCCGTTTATAAGCTCACCTTCAAACTCGAATCTACGGCAGACGGCGCGATCACCGTCAACGATAACGACGTCGAAGTCAAGACGGGCACGCAGACCGTGGAAGTCATCTACCGTGAAGCGGGCGGGGGCGAGGCCTCTATCACGATCGCGTTCGCCACGCACGACAAGATCCGCAACGACGTCAACACCATCGGGCAGCTCAAAGAGGGGACGGTCACGATCTCCGATCTGAAGTGGGAACCCTATACGACGACGATCCTCCATGCGCCCACGGCATTCACGGTTGCTTCGGACGGCGAGATCCAAATCACGGACGACAATGATGACAGCACCTTCGAAGGCTATGTGATCGGCTTCTTCAAAGAGGGCGATACGGAGCCGAGCTACACCCAGCCCATCATGAAGCCTGTAAAAGACAGGGATATCCTTGCCGACAGAGGCGGCGTTCCCGACATTGCGAACGATAAGGGCGAGAGGCCTGAAAATGCGGGCAAGATGTATCTCGACGATTCCTTCGTCGAAGCGGACACTTACACCCTGAAAGTTAAAACGTATTGCGGAACGGCGCTCTTCGAGGCAAGCCCTTGGAGCGATGTGACCGTTTCCCGTACCGTAACGCATGAGAGCGGCGTGGATTATAAGGTCCTCGAATCTTACCGCGACGTCGACCGCGGCATCGGCAGATATTACGTCTGGGCGGAGTGGGGACAGTTCGATCTCGGCGCTTGCAACTTCAAAAACAATGCGCTCACCCTTACCCTCAAGGGCGAATCGAGCTGGTATTCCAATCAGGTCTATTACGACATCCCCGGCGGGCTCGAAACTGACCATCTCTATAAGTATCAATTCACGTTGAACTATAAGACTGATTCGGGGAACGACCTCGCGGGCAGGCAGTTCGTCATCAACGGGCAGCGCATCGACGTCACTTCCGAAGCGCAGCACACGTACACCATTTACTTCGTCTATACGGGCGGCCTCGCCGTGAGCATGCTCCTCGGCCAGCCCACCGCGGATTGGCAGGGCACCGTGGAGAACGGCGGACTTCCCGCAGGCACCTATACCTTCTCGGACATCTCGCTCGCCGATATGACCGAGGGCAATGAGGCCATGATCTTCGGCGATTACAGCGATTCCAAATCCGACGCCGCCTCCGTGGAAGATCAGCTCGTATTCTGGTATGCCGCACTCAACGACTGGGCAGAAGGAAAAGCGTCGATCGCGATGCGTGACTTCTCCTATGAAGCAAGTGAGGAAAGCGACACGGGTTACAGCTACCACTTCAGCTATAAGATCACCCCGACCGACAATCAGGTCTGCAACTGGATCTTCCGTCTGTGGTACAAGAACACCAAGGTGACGAACGAAAAGCAGTATCACATCACGCTTACCATCAACGCTTCCGAAGCGGGCGACATTCTTGTCAACGACGAAACGATCCACCTCGAAGCGGGAGAGCACACCTATAAGGTCTATCCCAACGATGTCACTGCACCGCTCTCCATCAGCATGGCGACGCTCACTTCCATGACGGGCACTTCCGAAAATGGCATGGATATCACCTTCAAGTCCATCAAGTGGGAAGAGGGCGGCAGGACGCCGCTTGCGGCTCCCACGGGTACGGTTTCGGACAACGGCGTTGTTACGTTCACCGATCCCAACAACGGGACGGGCGTAGACCATGCGGAAATCGGTCTGTTCGAAAACGACGCGCTCATCTTCACGCAGACGGTCGAAAACGGCGGAAAGGTCGCGGCGGGGATGTATCAGATCGGCACATATACGATCAAGCTCCGCCTCGTTGCCCAAGAGGACTATACCGATACAGGGTGGGTAGAGCTCGGTAAGTATACCGTCACGGACGGCTACGATCTCGATTCCCGCCTCGAACAGGATACCGACCATGCGGCAAATCATCCCGGGCAGTGGTACCACTGGCTCGATCACTGGGATTGGGAAGGCAGCACGGCTAAGGCGACCAAGAGCGAGATCGACATGGGGAATAAGACCTTTACCTTCGGCTTCACGACGGAGGGGACTCCCCGCCTCGGCTACGGCGTCCAGCTCTATTATAAGAATCCCGACAATGTGAGAGGAAGGACCTATACCTTTACGGCAAATATCACGCTCTCCGTGGACGGTACGATCACGGTGAACAATCAGCAGGTCACGCTCAAGGCAGGGCAAAAGACGCCCGTCAGCATCCGCTATTCCGAAACGGATCTTTCCATCAGCATTCAGACAGGCGTCTATCAAGGTACGCCCGTGATGAACGGCGAGCTCACCATCTCCGACTGGAACTGGACGGAGATCACGGGCAATCCCAACGGCGATGAGTACGATCTCCCTCATACCTTATTGAAGGAAGGGGAGATTCCCGCGGATTCTACGTTCTACTACAATTCGCAGTACAGCCAGATGACCGAAGCCAAGTTCGATCACGGCACGGTGAGCTTCAAGCTCTCCGGGAATGGGAACTGGTACAGCAACCAGATCTTCTACAACAGCGCGGCGTTCCCCAAGGACGGCACATATACGCTGAAACTGAAGATCCATTCCACGGTTGCGGGCAAGATCCGCGTCAACGGGAAAGAACAGACGCTCGTCGTGGGCGACAACAACATCGAAGTTACGGGTACGAACGGCATGTTCTCCTTGCAGATGGGCATGCCGAAATGGGTAGGCCCCGGGGAAAACGACTTCGAATGGGGTGGAGGCATCACGACGGATTCCGTGAAAGACGGTGAATTTACTCTTTCCGATTTCTCGTGGACGACGGCGGACGGCACGGTCTACGGGCTTGAAGGGAGAAATTCCTGAGAATTGAGCAGGCGAAGGGCGGCGGTTTTCCGCCGCCCCATCGGCTTTTGTGAAGCCATAGGCATAAGACAATAAGGAGGATCTATGAAATTCAAATTCGGCGTGAAACAGATCGTGTTGCTTCTCGTGGCAGTCATTCTCATCGGCGTGCTCATCGCGGGCAACATCATTCTGGTATGGCAGGCGCCCCTTCTGCACGGCTTTTTCGGCGGGATCGGCGGCGATACCGAGAGCGAAGAAGCCCAAAAAGCGCTCGGCACGGGCGATCAGATGGTGCAGGACATCTCCGAAGACAGCATCGTGCTTTTGAAGAACGATGAGGTGGACGGCAAGCCCTATCTTCCCCTCGATCTCTCGGATTATGACGATGCGCACGGGATCAACCTCTTCGGGTGGGGCGCGACGGACAGCGGATTTTTGGTCGTCGGCGGCGGCAGCGGCGGCTCTCCCATCAATGAAGAGAATCCCATGCACACGACCCTTACCGAGGCGTTTGCGGCGCAGGGCTTCCCCTATAATCACTCCCTCAGCGACGCATATGCGGGCGTCTCGTCGACCGATGCGGACTACCGCGGTTCCAGCGGCTCCACAAATGCGTACGTCGACCCCTGCATGACGAACCCGGGCGAAAGTTTCTATACGAACGAGCTCCTGAATCAGGCAAAGGCGAACTCGTCGGATGCGATCGTCGTGCTCTCCCGCTGGGGCGCAGAGAATATGGACAGCGGGAGCGGCCGCGAACTCAAAAATACCGAGCATTATAAGAACGGCGATTTCCTGAGACTGACGAACGAAGAAAAGCTCATGTTCAATAAGCTCAGGGAGAAGGGATTCAACGTCACCGTCCTTCTCAACACGACCAACCCGCTCGAACTCGGCTTCCTCGAAGAATACGACGATATCATTCAGGCATGCCTCTATGTCGGCATCCCCGGGCAGTCGGGCACGATGGCGATCCCCAACATTCTTCTCGGTTCCAAGCTCGTCGACGGAGAAGCCGTCGAGATCAGCCCCTCCGGGCGGCTCACGGATACCTATGCCCGCAACTGGCAGACTTGGAGCCCCAATTACAACAACATCGGCATCACGGGCAATATCGCCTATAAGGAAAACATCTACATCGGCTACAAGTGGTACGAGACGGCGGCCGCTGAGGGTTTGTTCAACTATAACGAAGTCGTGCAGTTCCCCTTCGGGTACGGGCTTTCCTACACTTCTTTTGAACAGACGATCTCGGGCGTCACGCTCGAAGGCTCCCCCGTTTCCGACGGCGCGGCGCTTTCGAAGGATGGGACGTATACCGTCACCGTCCACGTCAAGAACACGGGCGACCATGCGGGCAAGGACGTCGTCCAGCTCTACTACACGGCTCCCTACACGAACGGCGGGATCGAAAAGGCGAGCATCAACCTGCTTGCGTTCGGCAAGACGGAAAACCTCGAACCCGGCGCCGAAGCGGACGTGACGCTCACCTTTACGGCGTACGACATGGCGTCCTATGACGACTACAACAAAAATCATAACGATTACAGCTGCTACGAGCTCGACGGCGGCGCGTATGAGATCAAACTCATGGAGAACGCGCACGATCTCTACGAAGGCGCCGCAAAGAATCAGTATACCCTCAATGTGCCTGCAAGCGGCATCCGGTTCGAGACCGACCCCGTCACGGGCACCGAAGTCAAGAATCTCTTTACGGGAAAAACCGCCTATGCGGGCGTTCCCATCGACGGCGAAAACGGCGTCAACGGCGGCGTCACCTATCTTTCCCGCGCGGATCATTTCGCAAATTACAGCAAAGCGACGGAGGGCGGCATCGGGACCCTGACGAGCGCGGCGAACGATGCGCACAACAATTACACCTATGACGGTTACAACACGGACGCGATCAGGGAGGAAGT
Organism: uncultured Clostridia bacterium; assembly: GCA_947630775.1. GTDB lineage: Bacteria > Bacillota > Clostridia > Christensenellales > Borkfalkiaceae > Gallimonas. The sequence goes on from CANRIY010000003.1 coordinate 16,038, forward strand.
CAATGGTTACATGCCGGGGACGGATGCGGCGATGCTGATCGTCGCCTTGGATGACGGCGCACCTCCCACACCCGCCACGCTCGACCAGCTCAACGGCAATGACGAGGAGGCGACGCTTGTCGTCCAGAAGGACGTCCTTCGCGACCTGATCGACGACAGCGATCCCGCGACCAATGAACTGATGTGGACGATGTTCCTCGACCAGCTCACGACGGAAGAGATCTGCTCGCTCATCGGGCACGGATATTTCCACACCGTCGCGGTGGAGAGCGTCGGGAAGCCGAATAACTTCGAAACGGACGGCCCTGCGGGCTTCAACTCCGCCGTGGCGTCCCCCGGCAGTACGAACGGCTGGACGGTCTTCCCCGCCGAAACGCTCTCGGGGTGCTCGTGGAATACGGAACTCATGTATGAGCTCGGCAGAGTGCAGGGACAGATCGGCGTCGCGACCAAGACGGTGGGCTGGTATGCCCCCGGGGTCAATCTGCACCGTTCCCCTTACAATTCCCGCAACTATGAGTATTACAGCGAAGATGCCGTTCTCTCGGGCCATCTCGCCGCAGAGACCATCAGGGGCGCCAAAGAGGAGGGGCTCACCTGCTACCTCAAACACTTCGCCTTGGCGGAGAGCGGCCAGAACTCCGATGAATGGTACGAATGGATCACCGAGCAGGCGCTCCGCGAGACCTATTGCAAACCCTTCGAGATCGCCGTGAAAGAGGGCGGCGCAAACGCCATGATGAGCGCATTCAACTGCGTCGGCGCCGTTTGGTCGGGATACAATCACGCCCTTCTCACGACCATGCTCCGCGAGGAATGGGGCTTCAAGGGCTCCGTCATCACCGACTGGGCAAAGAGCTATATGAAGGATTACGCGAGAGCGGTCATCGCAGGCAACGACCTGTGGCTCGACCAGAACGAGCAGGACGCCGTGATCGACTTCGACGACCCCGTGCAGTTCTATGCGGCGCGCCGCTCGGCAGGGCATATCCTGTATACCTACGTCGATACCCTGTATACCTCGGGTCTCGAAAGCGTCGTGCCTTCACCGCCTCCTTATTCGGGTCTCTTCGTAGGGCTCTGGTGCGCGATCGACATTGCGCTCGGGCTCGGCCTGATCGCATGCTGCCTGTTCTTCTTCTGGTCGCCGCTCAAGAACCGGAAAGCGAAGAAAGCCGCGGCAGCCGCCGAGGGCGACGTTGTGGAAGAGCAAGACGTCGAGGCAGGCGGACCTTCTCCCGACGGACCCGTCGAGAGCGAGCCGCACGACGATGATTAACCGTAAATATGCACAAAAAAAGACCGTCTTTTCGACGGTCTTTTTTGTTGCGAAAAATCATGTAGCCCCCTCCTGAGGAGGGGGACGAAGGGGGTGGGCAAGGGGAACCCCGTCGAGAAATCCGGGTACGTATTGTCATTTCGAGCAAGGCGCCGCAGAAAGTAGCCGCGGGCGCCGCCGTCGAGAAATCTCCACCCCGGGGTTGCCGGGATTTCTCCACTCCGCTTCGCTTCGGTCGAAATGACAGGAAAGCGCGCCGCAGGTGACTGAGGGGTTTACCGTTTCAAACTCAGATAGATCATCAAAACGGCGATGTCGGCGGGGGAGACGCCGGAGATGCGCTCCGCCTGCCCGAGGTTCACGGGACGGATCTTATCGAGCTTCTCCCGCGCCTCCAACCGCAACCCTCCGATCGAAAAATAGTCGATGTCGGGGGGCAGGGGCTTTGACTCCATGCGCCGCGCCTTGTCCGCTTCGAGCGCCGCACGGCGGAGATACCCCTCGTATTTGAGCTCTGTCTCACAGCTCAGAAGAATGTCGCGCGGCACGTCCCCGAAGAGAGAGAACGCCTCCGCGATCTCGTCGATCGGGATCCCGCGGCGGATGAGGTCCGCAAAGGTGACGCCCGCGGAGAGGGGCGGATCGCCGTGTTTTTGCACTACCATGTCCGCGATCCCATGTTCGGCGCGGGAATTCAGGGTATCCATGACCGAATCGCGTAATTTTTTGCGCTCGAGGTATACCATGTACCGCTCTTCCGTCACGAGACCGCACCCATGTCCGCGTTCCGTGAGCCGAAGATCGGCGTTATCCTGCCGCAAAAACAGGCGGAACTCCGCACGGGACGTCATCATGCGGTAGGGCTCTTCGGTGCCCTTCGTCACGAGGTCGTCGATGAGGACGCCAATGTACGCTTCATCCCTGCCGAGGACGAGCGGGGGAAGACCGCGGAGTTTGAGCGAAGCGTTCAGCCCCGCCATCAGCCCCTGCGCCGCCGCTTCCTCGTAGCCGCTCGTGCCGTTGATCTGCCCTGCCGTGTAGAGCCCCCCGACGCGCTTATATTCGAGGGTGGGAAGAAGATCAAGGGTGTCGATGCAGTCGTATTCGATGGCGTAGGCGTAGCGGACGATCTCGCACCGCTCGAGCCCCTTCACCGTACGGTACATCTCCTTTTGCAGGTCGTGGGGGAGGGACGTGGAGAGCCCCTGCACATAGACTTCCGTCGTGTCCGCCCCCTCGGGCTCCAAAAAGATCTGGTGCCGCGGTTTTTCGGAGAAACGGACGACTTTCGTCTCGATCGACGGGCAGTAGCGCGGCCCCGTCGAGGAGATCGTCCCGTTATAGAGGGGAGCGCGGCCGAGATTTTCGAGGATCAGCCCGTGCGTTTCCCCGTTCGTCCAGCCGAGAAGGCAGGGGATCTGCTTTTCGGGCACGGTTTGGTTCAAAAAGGAGAAGGGATAGGTCTGTTCGCCCGGTTGAAGATCGAACGCGGCGGGGTCGACCGTTCTCCCTTCGAGGCGGGCGGGGGTGCCCGTCTTGAAACGGCGCACGCGGAAGCCTAAATCGATGAGGTTTTGCGTGAGGGCGGTCGCGCGGGAGAAGCCGTTCGGGCCGCTCTCGGAGATCACTTCGCCCGTGATCGTCCGCGCGTTGAGGTACACGCCCGTCGCAACAACGACCGCGCGGCAGGAAAATACGCCGCCGTAGGTCGTCCTCACCCCGACGACGTGACGGCCCACCCCCCTACCCCCCTCCGAGGAGGGGGCAAAAAGGGCGTCCCCTTGGCTCCCCCTTGAGGTCACGTCTCCTCGGCTCCCCCTTGAGGGCGCGTCTCCTTGGCTCCCCCTTGAGGTCACGTCTCCCTGGCTCCCCCTTGAGGGGGAGCTGTCACCGCAGGTGACTGAGGGGGTGTCCTCTTCCACCAAGATCTCCGCCGCTTCGCCCTGCACGATCCGAAGATTTTCGGTGTGCTCCAAAACCCGCTTCATCTCGGTGTGATACTTGTTTTTATCCACCTGCGCGCGGAGAGATTGCACGGCCGCGCCCTTGCCCTCGTTGAGCATGCGGTATTGCAGGGCACAGCGGTCGGCATTGAGGCCCATTTCCCCGCCCAGCGCGTCGATCTCACGCACCAAATGCCCCTTCGCCGTACCGCCGACGGAGGGGTTGCAGGGCATAAAGCCGATCGAATCGGGATTTAAGGTGAGCATGACGGTTTTGAGACCGGTTCGGGCCAAGGCGAGCGCGGCTTCGCAGCCCGCATGTCCCGCCCCGATGACGACGGCGTCACAGCTCCCTTCGGAAAAAGTTTGCATAATCTTGATGTTTGGTGTGAATTTGGTAGCCCCTTGCTTCCCCTTGTAGGGGAAGTACCCGCGCAGCCCCACCTCTTGCCTCCCCTTGTAGGGGAAGTACCCGCGCAGCGGGGGATAGGGTTTTCGAAAACTCGGCGAGAGGAAACCCCTCAGTCACGCAAGGACGCGTGACAGCTCCCCTACGAGGGGAGCCAAGTGGAGTGGACTCCGTACTTCGGGACTTACGATTCGGACTTCGTATAACTCACTGTCTCAGGATGACGCCGCATTGCCCCCCACCGCCGCCTGCGGCGGAGCCTCCCCCCAGAGGGGCGAGGGCAAGGTGCCCTTCGTTCTAAATAACGGCGCGTGGCGGGGTCTCCCTGCCTAAGCGCACCCTATTTGGTACCCTACGGGAACCTTAATGTCGTGTGAAACAGAATAGTGGCGGCCGAATCGTTTTTACAAGGCAAAAGTCTTAACCCCTCGCTCGTATTTCTTTTGAGCGCGCGCCGACAAGGCGCAAGCTCAAAAGAAATCGAGCGAAACTTACTGTTTCAATACCGCGCTTTTGATGTCGTTCACGTCCTTGGCCATGGCGTCGCTCACCTTCATGAGGCTCGCCACCTTGTCGCGGGAGTAGATGACCGTCGCATGGTCCCTTCCGCCCATCTCTTTGCCGACGGAAACGAGGGGCAGGGCGAGCATGTCGCACATGAGATAGGTGCAGATCTGCCTTGCGCGCACAAGTTCCGCCCGCTTGCTCTTGCCGAGGAGCTCCTGTTTTGTGATCGAGAAGTGCGCACAGGTTGCTCTCACGATCGTATCGGGGGTGACGACGGCGTTTTCGTCGACGTTGATCGCCTCTTGCAGGGCGATCCCCGCAAGTTTTAAGGTGATGGGCTCCTCGTGGAGCTTGCTTGCAAAGATGACGGTGTTGAGTTTTCCCTCGAGCGTACGGACGTTGTTGTCCGAATTTTTTGCGAGGAAGGCGAGTACATCGTCGGGCACGACATACTTCTTTTCGAGCGCTTTCCGCTTTAAGATGGCGATCTTCGTCTCGAGGTCGGGCGGCTGGATATCCGCGATGAGCCCCCCTTCGAAACGGGTGCGGAGCCGCTCCTCGAGCGTCGTAAGCTCCTTTGCGGGGCAATCCGAGGAGATGACGATCTGCTTATTCTGTGAGGAAAGTTCGTTGAAGGTATGGAAGAAGGCCTCCTGCACGCCGTACTTTCCCGCCCAGAACTGGATGTCGTCGATGAGAAGGACGTCCACGTTGCGGTAGCGGTTGCGGAAGCGGAACTCCCTGCCCTCTCCCTTGCGGGCGAGGCTGTCGACAAATTCATTGAGGAATTTTTCGCTCGTCGTGTAGAGCACTTTCAAGGAAGGCTTCTTTTCGCGGATCTCATTCGCGATCGCCTGCATGAGGTGCGTCTTGCCGAGCCCCGTCCCGCCGTAAATATAGAGGGGATTGTACTCCCCGCCGGGGTTGTTTGCGACGGACTTTGCCGCGGCATAGACGAATTTGTTGGAGCTCCCCACGACGAAAGAGTCGAACGTATAGCGCGGGTCGAGCGCGACGGCATTGCCCGCGTCGGTGTCGGGAAGTTTGTCGATGGAGTACTCCTCGCTCCCGTCCACGATGAGGGCGACATCCGAGAGCCCGACGTCCGCCGAGGCGATCGCCTCACGGAGCTGGGTGAGATGGTGGCGGGAGACGGTCGCCGCGACGAGTTCGTCCTCCGCCCGCAGCACGAGGGTGCCGCCCATGACGTCCACGGGTTCCAGCCCGCGGATGAACCGTTCATAAGAGAGCGGGTTGATGAGCCGCTCCGCACGCTCACGGATCTTGTCCCAAAGGAAATCGAACTGTGTTTTTTCTGACATTTTATCCTCACAAACGCTTTATGTTTTTTTCGGAATTTGGTATAATAAGCGGGAAGGGGCTACTCCCACGCATCCATTATAATACAAAATTGCCCGAAAAGAAAGTGTTTTTGCGGTGAAATCGTCATGCTCATCGAAAATTTGACTCTCCACAATTTCAGAAACTATGTGGACGAGACCTTCGCGCTCTGCGACGGGCTCAATGTCCTCACGGGCAAGAACGCGCAGGGCAAGACGAACTGTGCGGAGGCGGTCTACTATCTTTGCACGGGATCTTCCCTCCGCATCCGCCACGACAGGCAGCTCATCCGCTACGGGCAGGAGTTCGCCCGCATCCGCGCGGCGCTCAAAAGCCGCTACGGTCGGGTGGAACTTCAGGCGGATATCTATGAGAACCGGCGCGAGCTCTTCGTCAACGGCAACAAAGTCGCAAGATCGGTGGATTTTCTCGGAAACATGAACGCCGTCTTTTTCTCCCCGGGAGAACTCCGCCTCGTGCAGGACGGCCCCGACGAGAGGAGAAGGTTTTTGAACCTCTCCATTTCCCAGACCTCGCGGGAGTATTGCACGGCGCTTTTAAGATACCAAAAGATCCTCGACCAGCGCAACAATCTCTTAAAAGAGCATGATTTCGGGCTCATTTCGGACACATTGCCCGTCTGGGACGAACAGCTCGCCCTCTATGCGGCGCGGATCGTCGCGCGGCGGCGGGATTTCATGAAAAAACTCGCCCCCCTTGCGGCGGAAGCGCACAGCTTTCTTACGGACGGGGCGGAATCGCTCTCCTTCGGCGCGGACGGGGGAGAAGAGAGCGAGGAAGAGATCCGCGTCAGGCTCCTGCATGAATTTGCAAGTGCGCGGGAGCGGGACATGCGGCTCGGATTTACGTCCGTGGGGCCTCACCGCGACGACATCAAGATCATGATCGGCGGGCGGGACGCGCGCGGCTTTTGCTCGCAGGGGCAGGCGCGGACGGCGGCGCTCTCCATGAAACTCGCAGAGCTCGAGATCTTCCGTTCTATCACGGGCGAACCGCCCATTCTCATCCTCGACGACGTGATGAGCGAGCTCGATCTCCCGCGGAGGAAAAAACTCCTGAGCCGCGTGGACGGCGTGCAGTGCATCCTCACATGCACCCATGCCGAGCGCGTGTTATACGGCACGGAATGCAATAAGATACGGATACAGGACGGGAAGATCGTATGAAACTCAGGGCGGATCTGCATACCCATTCCTATTTTTCGGACGGGGCATTTGCGCCCGAAGCGCTCGTGTCCCGCGCGGCCGCCGCGGGGGTGGAGCTTCTGGCGCTCACCGACCACGACAACATGGCGGGCTGTGCCGAAGGGGCCGCCGCCGCAAAAGCGCTCGGCCTGAAATTCGTGCGCGGGATCGAGGTCTCGTCCTATCTCGGCGCGGCGAAGGTGCATGTTCTCGGCTACGGATGCGCGGAAAACGAAGCATATGTGCGCTTTTTGAAGGAGCGGCAGGAGGGCGCCCGCATGCGTGCGGAGGATATCCTCTCAAAGGCGAACGAAGCGCTCTCGCTCGACGTGAGCATGGAGGAAGTCGATTCTTTCCGCGCTTCCAAAGATACTCCCGTGCACACCATGCACATCGTGCGGGCGTTTGCGGCGCGTCTAAATGCGGACGCGGGCGAGCTCTACCGCAAGGTTTTCGCGCCCGGCGGAAGGGGGTTCTCGGACATGGGCCGCCCATTACCCGTCGATGCGGTGAGGATCATTCACGAAATGGGCGGGATCGCCGTGCTCGCACACCCCGCACAGATCCTCCTTTTGCCCGAGGATATCTCCGCGCGCTTTTCCTCTCTTTCCGCAGAGGAAAGGGAAGACGTAAAGCGGACTTACGGCAATGCGCGGGAGCCGTTCATGGAAATGCTTGCCGCGGCGGGGCTGGATGGGATAGAATGCTATCACCCGACGCATACTGAAGAAGAGACGGAGCGCTTTCTGCGTTTTGCCCGAGAGCGGGATCTCCTCGTGACGGGCGGCTCCGATTTCCACGACGACGGAAGCGGAAGAAAGATCGGTCACCCTCCCTTTTTCGCGGAGGAAAGACTGCTTGCGGCGCTCCGCCTCCTGTAAGGAGACGATGAAAAAATTATTACGGCTTGAGATCGCGCTCCTCCTTGCGGGGTGCGCTTTTTTTACGGGCGGCTGGACGTTCGGCAAAGTCAGAAAGGGAGTTGTTGCGGACGGGGTCGCCGTCGGCGGGCTCACCTATGCCGAGGCGGCGGAGCGGGTTCGGAGAAGCTACCGCGACGAACCCTTTACCGTCCATACGCCCGAGGGGGACGAACTGTTCGAAACGGAGTATGCGGATGACCTCGACGGGCTTCTCCGCGCCGCCAAAAAGGGTGAGGAAGTCCATGCCACGCGCAAGAGAGTCTGGGTGAATGCGGAGGAGGAGCTCGCTTCCCTCTGCGCCCGTCACAGTTTTGCGGCGGCGGAGGCCTCGCTCTCCTTTTCCGCGCGCGGCTTTTCGTATACAAGGGAAAAAGCGGGGCGGGCATGCGACCTTTCTGCGCTCCTTTGCGATGTGTTTGACGCCATGGAGCGGGGAGAAAACGAGGCGTCGCTCACCGTGTTGCCCGTGCAGGCGGAAATTACGGAAGAAGACTTGCGTGCGCGTACCCGTCCGCTCGCTTCCTATACGACCTATTTCGACGCCTCGAACAGCCCGCGGGCGCACAATATCGCCCTCGCCGCAAGCCGCATTTCGGGGACGGTGATAGGCCCCGGGGAGGAGTTCTCCTTCAACGCCGCCGTGGGGAAGCGTACGCGGGAGAACGGCTTCGAAGAGGCGAACATCATCTCGGGCGGGGAATTTGTTTTGGGCGTAGGGGGCGGAGTGTGTCAGGCCAGCACGACGCTCATGAATGCGGCGCTTTTGTCGGGGCTCAAAGTGACGGAGAGCCGCCCGCACTCCCTCACGGTGGGCTATGTGCCCCCTTCGCGGGACGCAATGGTGTCGGAATATTCCGATCTGAAATTCGTCAATCCCTACCCCGAACCCGTCTACTGTTTGGGACTTGCGGGCGGGGGAAAGGTCCGCTTCACCTTTTACGGCCTGCCCGACGGCTGTCGCTACGAAGTGGAGAGCAAGGTGCTCCTCACTGCCGCTCCGCCCCCTGAAAAGATCGTCGAGGGGGAGGAGGACAGAGTGCTCCGTTCCCCCAAAGCGGGCGTGGCGAGCGAGAGCTATCTCCTCGTCTACCGCGGAAAGGTCCTTCTCCGCCGCACCCTTCTCCGCCGCGACACCTATGCCGTCGTGCAGGGGATCCGTCAGGTAAAGCCCACCGACGCACCCGAAGCGCCTTCTGACGGGACTTCTTCCGGCGACTCATCGAAAACACTTGACAGCCCCGCTCTTGCGGGATATAATGTGAACAAATCGAATATTCTTTGGGGCGGAGTGAAAGTCTCCACCGGCAGTATAGTCTGCGAATCCCTTTGGGACCGAACGGGTGCAATTCCCGTACCGACGGTATAGTCCGGATGAGAAAAGAAACGCGTATTTGCGCGCCCCGCTTTTTGCGGGGCGTTTTTCAAAGAATATCCGAAAAAATTTTTTTCAGAGGTGTTCTTATGAAGGAAAGCACAAAGCAAGTTTTATCGTATCATTTTTCGGCGACGCATATCGCGTACATGGCGCTCTTTACGGCGCTGGCGTTCGTCGTCACCTTTCTCGAGTTTCCCATTTTTCCCGCCACACCCTATTTGAAACTCGACTTTGCGAACGTCTTTTTCATGATCGAAGGGTTTCTCTTCGGCCCCGTCGAGGCGGTCGTCTCCATCGGGATCAAGGAGCTTTTATGCCTGATGAAATCCTCTTCGGGCGGCGTCGGGGAGCTGGCGAACTTCCTCATGTCAACGGCTTACGTCATCATTCCCGCGGTTTTGTACCGTTTCAAAAAGGGGAGATGGTGGGTCGCCGTGACGCTTGTGATGGCGTGCGTTATGCAGGTTGCGGTGAGCCTGCCCGTCAACCGCTATATCAATTTTCCCTTCTTTATGCCAAGCGGTGCGGCGGAGCTGTTCCGGGAAGCGTGGCCGTACGTCCTCGCATTCAATGCGGTGAAGAGCGTAATAATTTCTCTGATCGTGGCGATCATCTATAAGCCGCTGTCCCGTCTCATCAAGGCGACGCGGAAAAAGCTCGAGGCGCGCACCCGCCGCGTGAAAGCGGCGGCGCAAGCCGAAAAGACGGCATCGGAAGCCGAAAAACCGCAAGATCAGATGGACGAAAATTCTTCAAACACTTGACAGCCCGCATGAAATGTGGTATAATTATCCCACAAAGTATTCGAAGGAGAGAAAATGGCACAGATTATTCCCATTCGTGATTTGAAAAATACGACAGCAATTTCCGAACGTTGCAACGCATCCCGTGAACCGATTTTTATCACAAAAAACGGCTATGGGGATATGGTTTTGATGAGCATGGACGTTTATAATGAGATGTTTGCGGAAATTCGGCTTGCCCGTGATCTGAAAGAGGCTGAGGAAGAACTCAAGAACGGAAAAGGACTTACATTCGAAGAATTTTCCGAAAAGGTGCGGGAAAAATATGCCTTATAAACTGGTTGTTGCGCCTCAGGCAATGCTTGACATTGATAAAATAGGAACCTATATCAGAGAAGACTTGAAGGCGCCGGAAGCCGCGAAAGCTCTCATAGCCCGCATTCTCAATGCCGTCGGGCGTTTGAAAGATTTTCCGTTCTCCGGCGAAAAAATCAAATTCACCTATATCCCGGATTGTAATGTGCGCAGGGTTATCGTTGAAAATTATATCGTTCTTTACCGCGCGGAAGAACTGAATGACACGGTATCTGTTTTGCGTATCCTCTATGGCGGAACAGACTACCTAAACTATTTGAAATTCGAATAATCTCCCCCGAAAATCTTGCAAACTTCGGCCGTATGCGGTATAATACCCGTATATGGCTGTTTTTGTTTCACATTCCGAAGAGGAGACCCTGCGCTGGGCGGAGGAATTCGCAAAGTCGCTTGCGGCGGGAGATACCGTGCTTCTTGAGGGCGAAATGGGCGCGGGAAAGACGGTGCTCGCCAAGGGCATCGCAAGGGGGCTGGGCGTGAGATCGGAGGTTACGAGTCCCACCTATGCCTATATCAACAGCTATGAAGAGGGCAGGCTCCCGCTCTTTCACTTCGATTGCTACCGCATTCCGTCCGAAGACTACGCGCGCGCCCTCGGGTTCGAAGAATATTTTTCCGCGGGCGGCGTCTGCTTGGTGGAGTGGAGCGAAAATATTCCGTCCCTATTGCCCGAACGGGTAAAAAGGGTGAAAATCGTCAAAACAGACGCGGGCAGGGAGGTCAGATTTTGAAATTTCTTGCGATCGATACAAGTTCGAAGCGGCTGACCGTCGCCGCGCGGGGAGAGAAAACGGTGCTCCGCGACGCGCCCGATTGCGCCATGCAGCACTCCGTCCGTCTCATGGATGAGATCGACGCCGCACTTTTGGGGGCAGAACTTTCCCCCGCGGCGTGCGATTTTTTCGCATGCGTCGTGGGCCCCGGCTCCTTTACGGGGATCCGCATCGGCATTGCGACGGTGAAGGGACTGTGCACCGCGCTTGGGAAGCCCGCGCTCGCCGTCACTTCCTTCGACTGCCTCGCATATGCTGAGAAGAGCGGGAAAAAGCTCACACTGGTGGACGCGGGGCACGGCTGTTTTTACGGTTGTTGCTACGACGGCGTGAAAATTTCCTCTCCCGCCAAATACATGTCCCGCGAGGAAGCGGAGGCATTGATCGCGGAGGGCTACGCGCCCGTCTCGGCGGAGGAGCTTTCCATCCCGACCAAACTTCTTCCCGCGGGAGAAGGGCTTATTGCGGCGGCGGAGGCGCTTTCGGAACGCGCCGCGCCCTGCGCACAGCTCGAGGCGGTATATTTGAGAAAATCTTCGGCGGAGGAAGGACGATGACGACAAGGGAATGGCGGATCGGCGATCTCGACCAGATCGCCGCGATCGAAGCGGAGAGTTTTTCCGATCCGTGGACGAGACGGATGCTCGCGGACTCCTTTCTCTCCGACCGCTTTACGGGCGTTCTTCTCGAAGAGGAAGGGAGCATCGTCGCTTACGGCGGCATGAGCGTCGTCTGCGACGAAGCGGAGATCGAGCTCGTCGCGGTGAGCGAAATGTTCCGCCGCTGCGGCAGAGGGAAAAAGATCGTAAGCGACCTGTTGGAGATCGCAAGAGGACGTGGGGTGAAGAAAGTCTTTCTCGAAGTGCGCGTCTCCAACGCCCCCGCGCAGATCTTATATTTGAAGAGCGGCTTCCGCGGGCTGTACTGCCGCACCCGCTATTATCCCGACGGCGAGGACGCCGTCGTCATGGTGAAGGAGCTCTCTTGACGATCAGTTTCGTGCAGCGGGGCGAGGGGGAGGATCTTTTGTTCCTTCACGGCTACCTCGCTTCCAAGGAAATTTTTACCCGTCAGATCGATTATTTTTCGAGATTTTACCGCGTTACCGCATTGGACTTCCCGGGCATGGGTGGGGCAAAACCGCTCGAAGCGCCGTGGTCGGTGGACGATTACGCGGACTGGACGCGGCAGGCGCTCAAAGAGCTCAACATCACCCGTCCCCGCGCCGTCGCCCATTCCTTCGGCGGCAGGGTGGCGGTCAAACTCCTCGCGGAGGGGGAGATCGGCCGCGCGGTGCTCACGGGCTGTGCGGGGATCGTAAAAAAACGCACGCTCTCCTATCATATCCGCGTGAAAAGCTATCATTTGGTCAAAAAAATCGCCCCGAATTTTGCGGAAAAGCATTTCGGGAGCAAGGAATATAAAACGCTTTCTCCCGTCATGCGGGAGAGTTACAAAAAGATCGTCAACGAGGATCTCAGGGAAACAGCCGCAAAAATTTCCGCGCCCGTGCTCTTTCTGCACGGGGAAAAGGACGAAGAAGTCCCGCTCTCGTCCATCCGCGTCTATCTGGAAGCGATCCATGGAAGCGAGCTGAAGATTTTGAAAAATTGCGGGCATTTTCCCTTTCTTGACGATCCGCTCGCCTTCAATCTGGCGGCAGAGGAGTTTTTACAATGACTACGACAAGACTTTTGATATTTGCAGCGCTATCCGTGGCATTCACTACGATCCTGATCTGCTGCGCACTGCCGCTCTTCGGCATTTTGCAGCAGGAAAATTACGGGAGCGGCGACGCCGTCAAGTGGTATTGCAAAAAGAGGAACATGCTCCGCCGCAGGTATCAGCTTCTTGCGCTCTGCCTCGTGCTCGTCACGGCCATTCTCGGGCTGTGTTTTGCCTTTCTCGGTGCGTATGCGGAGATCGTCGGGGCGGTGGCATACATCGGGCTGTGCGCTCTGTTCGTGTTCGCCTTCCGCCGTGCGCTGAAGGTCCCCGTGAAGCCCACGAAGCGGCTCGTAAGGCTCGTAACTTGCACATATGTGTTGTTTTTTGCCGCGATCTACGGGTCGGAGATCGGGCTGTTTTACGCGGCAAGGGCCATCGGGCACCCGCTTGCTGAGGCGCTTCGCCCCGTGCCGTTGGGGCTCTTCCCCATCCTGCTCTTCCTCTTTGCGGCGGCGGCGAACTGCGTCATGAAGGTCTATGAAGTCCCGCGTAGCCGCCATTTCATCAAAAAGGCGAAAAAGACTCTGGACGCGAGCGGTTGCGTCAAGGTCGGCATCACGGGGAGTTTTGCAAAGACGAGCGTCAAGCACATCGCCGCCGAGATCCTTTCGAAGAAATTCCGCGTGAAGGCGACGCCCGCCTCCTTCAATACGCCCATCGGGATCGCGAAAACGGTCAACGGGGAGGGGCTCGACTGCGACATTTTTCTTGCGGAAATGGGGGCGCGGCACGTCGGAGATATCAGGGAGCTCTGCGACATGGTATGCCCGTCCTTCGCCGTCGTCACGGGCGTCTGCGCCCAACACCTCGAAACTTTCCATAGCCTTGACAATATCATCAAGGAGAAGGGCGAGCTCGCCCGCACGGCAAAGGTCGCCGTCTTGGGCGCTTCCGCCGAAGCGATGCGGGAGGACGCCCTGAAAGAGGGCAGGGACTTTGCGGCGGAAAACGTCGAACTCTTTGCCGATAAGACGTCTTTCACCCTCCGCATCGGGGAACGGAGCGCCGCGGTCGAAACCAAGATGCTCGGGCGGCATGCCGCAGAGGATATCGCGCTCGCCGCGGCCCTCTGTCATGCGCTCGGCATGACGTTTGAGGAGATCCTCTCGGCGATCCCCGCCGTCACCCCCGTGCCGCACAGGCTCGAACGGCTTGAAAGCGGCGGGCTCGTGATTTTGGACGACAGCTATAATTCCAACACGGAGGGCGCAAGAAACGCCGTCGAGGTGCTGAAACTTTGCGGCGGGAAGAAGGTCGCCGTCACGCCCGGGCTCGTGGAACTCGGGGAGATTGAAGAAGAGGAGAACGCCGCGCTCGGCAGGGAGCTCGTCGGGCTCGATCTCGTCATTCTCGTCGGGGAGACCCGCGTGCTCGCCGTCAGGAACGGCTATAAAGAGGGAGGCGGCGACGAGAAAAAGCTGAAGATCGTGCCCACGCTCGCGGCGGCGGAAGTGCTTCTTAGCGAATGTTTGCAGGCGGGCGACAGTGTGCTCTTTTTGAACGATCTGCCCGATAAATATTGAGATAGAGCGAAAAAAGAAACGGTTTGAAACACCAAAGAGGAAAAATAACTCGGAGGTGTTTTTTCATGCAAAAAAGGGTTGCGGTTTTCTTCGGCGGGACTTCCAACGAACACGAGATCTCCGTCATCACGGGCATGCTTGCCGTCAATCTGCTGCGCGGCGCGGCGTATGACGTTTTGCCCGTCTATCTCCCGCGGGCGGGCGGCATGGTCACGGGGGAAATGCGCGCGGTGGCGGATTTCCGTACTCCTTCCGCCAAATGGAAGGAACTCCGATTCTGTACGGGCGGACTAAAAGGCGTGAAGGGGCATAAAAAATTCCCCGTGGACGTCGCGCTCAACTGCTGTCACGGCGGGTTCGGCGAGGACGGGACGCTCTCCGCGCTCCTTCGGTGGCACCGCATCCGTTCCGCGTCGCCCGACGTACCCATGTCCGCGATCTTCATGGATAAATCGCTCACGAAGGCGGCGGCGCGGGGGCTTGATATCCCCGTGCTCGACGGCGTTTCTCTGTCCGAAGGGCAGGGAGCGGAAGCGGTAAATATCCCCCTTCCCGTCATCGTGAAGCCCGCGCGGCTCGGCTCGAGCATCGGCATCAAAGTTGCCAAAACCAAGGAAGAACTCGAAAAAGCGCTTGCGCTCGCCTTCACACTGGACGGGACCGTGCTCGTCGAACCCTATCTCGAGGGGCGGCGGGATCTCAACTGCGCCGCTTGCAGGCTTCAAGGGGAAGTGCACCTTTCCCCCGTCGAGGAAGTCTTTTCAAGCGAGGACATCCTCACCTTTTCCGAAAAATACGAGGGGACGGGGGAGCGCAGATCCGCCCTTCCCGCAGAGATCCCCGAGGAGACCGCAACGGAGATCCAAAATTATACGCGGCGCATCTATGAGGCGTTCGGCGGGAGAGGCGTGGTGCGTGCGGACTTTTTGCTTGCGGACGGGAAGGCGTACTTCAACGAGCTCAACACTGTGCCGGGGTCGCTCGCCTGTTATCTCTTCGGAAAGAGCCTTACGGATGCGAAAAATTTCCTTGCATCCCTCGTGGAAGAGGCGCTTCGCGCTCCCGAAACCCAAAAACAGACGGTCGTAACGGGCATTTTGAACGGTTCCGTGTTCTCGGGCAAGGGCGGAAAGCGGGTTTGACCCTCCGAAATTGTTGCAAAATTTACAATAAACCCTTATAATAGAGGCATGGAAAGAATTCAAATGAAGACGCCCCTCGTCGAAATGGACGGGGACGAAATGACAAGGATCCTCTGGAAAAAGATCAAAGAGCTCCTCATCGAGCCGTACGTCGAGCTCAGAACGGAGTACTACGACCTCGGGCTCAGACACAGGGACGAGACGGGCGACCGCGTGACGGCAGACAGCGCGCTTGCGACCAAAAAGTACGGCGTGGCAGTCAAGTGCGCGACGATCACCCCCAACGAGCAGCGGATGGAAGAATACGGCCTTCACGAGATGTGGAAGAGCCCCAACGGGACCATCCGCCGCATTTTGGACGGTACGGTGTTCCGCGCGCCCATTCTCGCAAAGGGGATCCGCCCCTATATTCCGGGCTGGAAGAAACCCATCGTCCTCGCCCGCCATGCCTACGGCGACGTATATTCGGCGGCGGACGTTCTCGCGGAGCGGGGAGAAAAGGTCTACCTCGTGGGAGAGGACGCCGAGGGGAAGGAGACCTTCCGCCGTCTCGTGCACGATTTCAAGGGGGAGAAGGGCATGGTGCAGGGCATGCACAACACGGAGAGCTCCGTCCGCTCCTTTGCCCATGCCTGTTTCCGCTATGCGCTCGAAGAGAACCTGCCCCTGATGTTCGCCTCCAAAGATACGATCGCCAAGATCTACGACGGGCAATTCAAGAAAATTTTTAATGAAGTCTATGAGGAGTACCGCGCCGAATTCGAGCGGAGAGGGCTGTGGTATCTCTATACCCTCATCGACGACGCCGTCGCCCGCATCATCCGTTCGGAGGGCGGCATCCTCTGGGCGTGCAAAAATTACGACGGGGACGTGATGAGCGACATGGTCGCCACCGCGTACGGGTCGCTCGGCATGATGACGTCCGTGCTCGTTTCGCCCGACGGAAAATATGAATATGAGGCGGCGCACGGCACCGTCACGCGGCATTATTACAAGTATCTCAGGGGGGAAGAGACCTCCACGAACTCCGTCGCCACGATCTTTGCATGGACGGGTGCCCTGAAAAAGCGGGGGGAACTCGACGGGATCGCAGAACTTGTCGCGTTCGCCGAACGGCTCGAACGGGCAACGGTCGCGACGGTCGAAGCCGGGGAAATGACGGGAGACCTCATCCCGCTCTGGTGCGGTGACGCTGCGCCCAAAAAATTGGACACGGAGGGCTTCCTCCGCGCCGTCGCAAGCAGATTATAAACGACATTTCCTCGGTGCCCCTCATAGGAGAGCTAAGGTCAAAATTTGCCTGCCCCCTTTTAAGGGGGCGGGGTAGGGGTGGGGGTTCCCTCGGCGCCCTTTTAGGGGAGCCAATGGGCAAAAACTTGCCTGCCCCCTTTTTAAGGGGGCGGGGTAGGGGTGGGGGTTTCCTCGGCGCCCTTTTAGGGTCCTTTCTTAGGGATGGCGGGAAAAGGCGGCCATTCTATTTATGGAGCCTTTTCCGCCTGAGCTGTCACGCGCCCTTACGCTCACACCTTGGCTCCCCTTATAGGGGAGCTGTCACCGCAGGTGACGGAGGGGTTTTTGAAACCCCTTTGGCTCACTTTGTTCGCCACTGTCTCATGCGGGTAGAGACCCGCATAACTTCGCGCCTGTGGGGCTCGTGCCGCCCTTCGACGACAAAAGAACGTGCGGGCGGGGCGGTCAGCATTTGCCCGAAACATATGGGCAAATGC
>CANRIY010000004.1 GCA_947630775.1 uncultured Clostridia bacterium
GCGTCATTCTGAGCCGATAACACAGTACGCAGTCCAAAGAGCAATTCCCGAAGAATCTCGCGGGGGCAAACAGTTCGCTGTAGCGGCGAGATCCTTCGGGACATTCTTTCACGGACTTCGTACAGCCGTTCCTGCTCAGGATGACGCCGCCCGTTCCCTTGGCGCGCTCCTCGGCTCCCCCTCGAGGGGGAGCTGTCGCGCTGCTCTTGCGCGACTGAGGGGGTGTCGTTCTCAATCACGTCATGCTGCCCCGCGCGCATTCTTATTACACTAAGCGCGGCACGAGCGGGCGCCGCCCGCGAAGTAGCCCGTCGAAGCATCACCTTATTTATAATGCGGTGCCCCTTCGACAAGCTCAGGGTGACGTAAGATCTCCACGACTTCGCCGACGTAAAATGTGTGAGGGGGTTCCCCGACATAGTATCTCGATTTTACGTCTGCGGGGATCGCGTTCAGGTCCAGATCCTGCCTGTAAAGTTTCCTCAGAACGAGGGTCTTTTCCGCCTCGAGGAACGTCACGGCGCGGCCGAGAAAGCGGGGGTGGAGCCCCGCCACCCCGATCTTATCGCCGTCCCTTCCGGAAAGGGAGCCGCAGACCGACAGCGCGCGGCGGCAATTTGCGGGGTAAAAACTCACCGTAAAATACTCGTTTTCTTCCATAAAGCGGTGGGTGTAGCGGATGGGCTTTACGTAGACGGTGGCAACGGGTTTCCCCCAAAGGGTGCCGAGGCCGCCCCAGCCGATCGTCATCGTATTGAAATTTCCCTCCGTTCCCGCCGTGAGAAGCGCCCACTGCTTGTCGAAAAGTTCAAAAGATCTCGCCTGAAATTCCATTCTGACCTCCTTTTCGGACATTATAGCACGGCTTGCGGCGGAAATCAACCGTTACGCCTCTTTTCGGCTTTTCGGGGTGCGCGTGCGCGTCTTGGCGGGCTTGGAAGCGCTCTTCTGCGCCGATCGGACGCTCGCCTTGAGAGCCTCCATGAGGTCGAGGACGACGCCCGTCTTCTCCTCTTTGGGCGCGACGACGGCCTTCCCCGCGATCTTATCCGCAATGAGGGATTTGAGTTTTTCCTGAAATTCGTCCTTGTATTTTTCGGGCTCGAAGGGTGCTTCCATGCCCTTGATGAGCTGCTCCGCCATATCGAGTTCCGCTTCCGTCACGCTCGGACGTTCGTAATCGACGTCGATCTCTTTGATGTCCGCCTGATACAGAAGGGTCTGGATGAGGACCCCGTCCTCGCGCGGAAGGATCACGAGCATTTTTTCCGAACTTCCGAACACCGACTTTCCGAGCGCCGCCCGTTGCGCCCTGAGCATGGCTTTTCGCAGGAGCTCCAACGCCTTCCCCCCGCCCTTTTGGGGGACGGCATGATACGCCTTGTCGTAGTAGAGGGGACTGATCTCATCGAGCGCGACAAAACTCAGGATCGTGATGGTGCGGTCCTTTTCCGTCTTGATCTTCTCGATCTCTTCGTCGGTGATGACGACGTATTGGTCCTTTGCGTACTGATATCCGCGCACGATATCCTCATTTTTGACTTCCTTTCCGCAGTGCGCGCAGACTTTTTTGTAGCGGATGCGCGATTTATCCGCCTTGTGCAGTTGATTGAAGCTGATGTCGCTGTCCTGCGTCGCCGTGTAGAGGTTGACGGGGATATACACCAGCCCGAACGAGATCGCGCCCTTTTGAGTGATCGCCATATCTTGGTTATTCCCCGTTTTTGCCTCATAAAAACGGATTTTTTTCACAATCTGTCCGTATGGAAGATAAAAAATTGGAAGCCTACCGCAAAAAGCGCGATTTCACGGCGACGCCCGAACCCGCGGGGCGCGTTAAACGGAAGAGGCGCCGCGACCTGCGGTTTTCCGTCCAGCATCATCTCGCAAGGGCGGATCATTATGATTTACGGCTGGAACTGGACGGCGTCGCCCTGAGCTGGGCGGTGCCAAAGGGCCCCTCCTACCGCACGGCCGATAAGCGGCTCGCTCTGCGCGTCGAGGATCATCCCGTGGACTATATGGACTTTGAGGGCGTGATCCCCAAGGGGCAGTACGGCGGCGGGACGGTCATGCTCTGGGACGAGGGAACATGGACGCCCCGCTTCGATCCCGAAAAGGGCTTAAGGGACGGTTCCCTCAAATTCCGCCTCGACGGAAAACGCCTCAAGGGGGATTGGGCGCTTGTCAGGATCAAGAGCGAAGAAAAGGATGACGCGTGGCTCCTCATCAAGGAGAGGGACGAGTTCGCAAAGCGGAGTGCAGGCATCAGCGCCTATCGGACGGGCGTCCGCTCGGGAAGTACCATGTCCGAGATCCGCCGCGCAAGCGGTACCATGTCCGAAGAAAATGGCGGTACCATGTCCGAAAACTATCGCAAAAATCAAAAGAACCCATTTCAGAGCACAGAAGTCATGCTTGCCCGCCTTGTCGACGCGCTTCCCTCGGACATGGGGTGGGCCTACGAGCTCAAATACGACGGCCACAGAACGCTCGCCTATCTTCAAGGGGGCGCCGTTCGGCTGGATACCCGAAACGGACACGACAGAACGGATTCTTTCCCCGCTGTCGTGAAAGCGCTCAAAGATCACTTCGGCACGCGGGCGGCAGTCTTGGACGGCGAGATGGTCGTCGCGGGGAAGAACGGCGTTCCCGACTTTTCCGCCTTGCAATCCTATGTCAAAAGCGGAAAGGGGGAGGGACTATGCTATGTGCTTTTCGATCTCCTCGCCCTCGACGGAGAGGATCTCAGGGAGCGTCCTCTCC
This sequence comes from uncultured Clostridia bacterium, assembly GCA_947630775.1. Lineage (GTDB taxonomy): Bacteria > Bacillota > Clostridia > Christensenellales > Borkfalkiaceae > Gallimonas. Next base: position 2,767 of record CANRIY010000004.1, read on the forward strand.
TCGAACGGAAAAAGAAATTAAAAGAGCTTCTCCGCGGGGCGCCGCCCGTCCTCTCTTACAGCGAGCACACGGAAACAATGACGGAGCGGGACGTCCGCGCGATCGGGAAGAGCGGCATGGAGGGCATCGTCGCCAAAAGGGCAGATTCTTTTTATACGGCGGGCAAAAACGGCGACTGGATCAAGCTCAAATTCCGCAAGGGACAGGAGTTCGTCATCGGCGGGTATACGAAGGGGGAGGACGGGAATTTGAAGTCTCTTCTCGTCGGATATTATCGGGGCGGCGCCCTCGTGTTTGCGGGAAGCGTGGGCACGGGGTTCGGCGGGAACGAGCGAAAATCCCTCACAGAGGCGCTGTCTGCGATCGAAACTGCGGACTCCCCGTTTGAAACGCCCAAGCGCCGCAAAAATGCCGTCTGGACGGAGCCCCTTCTCGCCGCGCAGGTGGAGTTTGCGGAAATGACGGCGGCGGGGCTCTTGCGGCAGGCAAGTTTTTGCGGGCTCAGGCAGGATAAAGATCCGAAAGAGATCGTCCTCGAGCGTCCGTCTGTCAACGGGAAAGACGAAAAGAAGGATACCCATGTCCGAAAACCCTCGTCTACTCCCGAAAAGGGGAATGAAAAGGACGGGGCGACGTTTTTGGGGATCACGGTCACCCATCCCGAAAAAGTTATGTTCCCCGGGATCGGACTCAGGAAGGGAGATCTCGCCGCCTATTACGCCGAAGCGGCGCCCCGCATGCTTCCGTATGTCAAAGACAGGCTGTTGAGCCTTGTCTGCTGTCCTGACGGGATCGAAAAGGAGAGCTTCTTCCGCCGTCATTTGGATGGGAACTTCGAGGGCGTAAGATTTGCGCCCGCAGAGGATGGCGGGGAGTACTTTTACACGGTGAGCGGGAAGGGGATCCTCTCTCTGGTGCAATATAACGCCGTGGAATTCCACATCCGCGGCTGTAAAAAGGGCGCGGAAAGGCCTGATATGATGGTATTCGACCTCGACCCCGACGAGGGGCTTCCCCTTCGCGAAGTCAGACGGGGGGTGAGAGAGGTCGGGGAGCTTCTGAAAACGCTCGGGCTTCGGTCCTTTCTCAAAACGAGCGGCGGGAAGGGATACCATATCGTCGTGCCCATCCGCTCGGGCGTCAAACAGGAAAATCTCAGGGATTTCTCCAAAAAGGCTGTGGAAATATTGGAGCGCGAACACCCCGACCGCTACACCTCCTCCCTTTCGAAGGCGGCGCGGAGGGGGAAGATCTTCATCGACTGGCAGCGCAATACGCAGGGAGCCACGTTCGTCGCGCCGTACAGCGTGCGGGCAAGGCGCGGCGCCCCCGTCTCCATGCCGATCGGCTGGGAAGAGCTCGGCAAGATCGCTCCTGACGGCATCACGGTCAAAACCGCTCTCCGCCGCATGGAAAACGACCCGTGGAAGGATTTTTTCACCGTAAAAAAAGCGCAGAGTCTGCGCTGATTGGGGGCGGCGACACCCCCTCAGTCGCGCAAGGGCGCGCGACAGCTCCCCCTCGAAGGGGGAGCCGAGGGACGCGGTAGTCCCTCTCGCTGCCCCTTTTAGGGGAAGTCCCCGAAGGGGAAAGGGGTTTCAAACACGGCGGGAAACCCAAAACCCCTCAGTCACCTGCGGTGACAGCTCCCCTGAGAGGGACGCCAAGGGAACAGGGAATGACGCGGGGGGCAGGGACAGCTGAGTAGCCCCCTCCTGAGGAGGGGGTAGGGGGTGGGCAACAGTTCCTAAATGCGTCACCCTGAGCCGCCGCTGACAAAAGCGGCGTGTCGAAGGGTCACCGCATTATAAAATAAGGTGATGCTTCGACAGGCTACTTCGCGGGCGGCGCCCGCTCGTGCCGCGCTTAGTGTAATAAGAATGCGCGCGGGGCAGCATGACATATTTAGAATGCCCTCCGATAATCGCAATACTCCCAGTGGTCGTTGATGACGCCGATCCCCTGCAAATAGGAATAGACGATCGTCGGGCCGACGAACTTGAACCCGCGCCTTTTGAGCTCCGCGCTGACCTTTTCCGAGAGCGCGTCCTTCGCGGGCATGTCCTTGATATCCGACAGATGATGGTCGATTGTCTTTCCGCCCGTAAAGCTCCAAATGAAGGCGTCGAAACTGCCGAATTCCTCTTGTACTTTGAGGAAAGCCCGCGCGTTCGTAATTGCCGCGTTGATCTTGCTGCGGTTGCGGATGATGCCCTGATCGCGCATGAGTGCTTCCACCTTTTCTTCCCCGTAATTTGCCACGGTCTGGGGGTCGAACCCGTCAAACGCCTTACGGAAATTTTCTTCCTTTTCCAAAATCAGATTCCAGCTGACACCCGCCTGCATCCCCTCCAGTACAAGCATGGCGAAAAGTTCATTTTCCCGATGTTCCGCTTTGCACCATCTTGTATCGTGATAGCGCAAAACTTTTTCGGAGACTTTTCCGTTGCCGAAGCTGAAATTACACCGTTTCTTTTCCATGATCTTATTCCAAAGGATGATTTTTGTTGTAAAGTATAACACATGCGGGCACGGAAAGCAAGAAATTTCTCCCGCAGGGGTTGAATCGCCCGCCCGATTGTGATATAATCCGAATAAGGAATTTCTCAAATGTCGTTCACGGGATATCAGTATTGGGCATGAGTGAGTAAAATTTCAAATCAAAATATCACTTGAAGGAGATGTTTATGAAACCCTTATCCGTATGGAGCAACAAGTTTTTCGAAATGCTCGACATGAGCGATTATGCAAGGCCCGAGACCGCCGAGAGCGACAAGCTGTGCTTTCAGAATTCTCTGAAACAGTTTTTGGCGAGCGGGCAGAAAGAGGACGCCTTTTCCGTATATTTCTGTTTCAGCGAGATCTTTCAGCTGTTCGGGCAAGGGTATGAAAACACCAAGAAGTTGATCGAGATGCTTTCCGACCATGAGTATCACTCGGGGGAGCTCCTCTCGAAGCACCGCGACCACTATTCCCATTCCGTCTATGTTTTCGCGCTCGGGCTTGCATTTTACGCGAATGACGCCGCTTTCCGCAGAAATTATCTCTCCTTCTATCACCTTGAGGAGGACGGCCGATCTGCGTATAATTTCTTGAGGTTCTGGGGCATGGTGGCACTCTTTCACGACATCGGCTATCCCTTCCAGCTTGCCCACGAACAGATCAAGACGTATACCGAAGAGGTCTGGGGAAAGGGGGAGCCGACCAGTCCTTTCGTCTCCTATGGCAATTTCGAGATGTTCATCAAGCTCAACGAATCTGCGCGCAAATATCTTTCGGAAGTTTTTCCCGGGGCGAAGCCGTTCTTTACTTATCACGATCTTCTCGCTTACGGTTTGCTGAAGCGGGAGGGGTACGATCCCGAAGCCGTATGTGAAAAACTCACCGAACGCGTCGTCAAACAGCCGGATTTTATGGACCACGGCTATTTCAGCGCCGTGATCCTGGCGCGGCAGATCTTTTCGCTCCCCGAATATCATTTCGATATGCAGTGTCTCGACGTCCTCACCGCGATTCTTCTGCATAATAATTTCAACAAATATGATGCGCCCGATAAGCATCCCATCCGTTTTGACGAACACCCGCTTGCGTACCTCATCATTCTGTGCGACGAACTCCAGTGCTGGGACCGCCTCGCCTACGGAAAGATCAGCAAGCGCGACCCGATCGCTTGGGATTTTGCACTGGATATTTCGGAAAACGCACTGCTTGTTTCATATACCTACGAGTCCTTTGATACGCGCACCTATAACGACGATCTGAAACTGAACGTCGGGCTCAACAAAAATTATTCCGAGATGGACCGCGGCGTGTTTGTGGAAAAGATCCGCAGCTATGTCGATACGCCGCTCAAGATCATCGTGAGGACGGAGGAAAAGAAAAAGCAGAAAAAGACGAATCTGTTTGCTTCGGACGATAATTTCATCGGTCTGTGCGACCTCGCCAAGGCGATCCATGCAAGCTATAACGATCATTGCATGTCGCTCAGCAGCGATTTCATCAGCGAGGACTTCGGGAAACTCGATCTCGAGTTCAAACTCTCCAATATCGAGCAGGCAAAATCCTACGGCTATAAACTCGAGCTCATCAACTGCTTTTACAGCAGAAAAGATCTCGATTACCCCGTGGTGGAAGATTTTAATCAGGTGGAGGCAAGCTATACGGACAATCTCGGCTTTTTGTGCCGCGAGGAGCATGTCCGCTGGGTCAAAGAGAAACTTGCCATGGGGTGGAAGTACGGGACGGATTATACGACCCGCGAGGAGCGCAACCGCAAAAAGATCCATAAAGACATCGTCCCGTATGAAATGCTGGCGAAAGACGAACGCTCCAAAGACGAGCTCATGGTGAGGAATATCCTCGGGCTCTTGAAAAAGTTCGACAGCAACATCAAAATTTACAATTTCCGTACGGGCAGAAAGCCCAATCTTGAGATCGCAGGCACGGGGCACCGTTACTTCAACGACGATACCGAAAGGATGAAGGGGCGTATCAAGGAGATTCTGGAACAATACAGCAAGACGAACCATGTGATTGTGCGGACCTGTTTTGCCTACGGCGCCGACCAGCTCATCGCGGAATGTGCGTTGGAATTGGGGCTGACCCTGAAAGCCGACCTGCCGATGCCCGTCGAGCAGTATATCGAAAACGTACGGCAGGACGTCCTCTCGCACGGACGGGCGTTTACCGAAGAGGACGAACTCAGGATGCGGCACCTTTTGGCGCAAACAGTCGTGTGCAGAGTTGTAGAGGATCCGAAATTCACTTATGCGGAAGCCAACAAGTATATCGTCGGAAAATGCGATAAGCTGATCGCCCTCTGGGACAGGAAAGAGATCCCGCTCGAAGACTACGACGGACGGCCCATCAACCGCGGCGGGACGTACGATTGCATCAAAATGGCGGAAGCCCACAGAAAAGAGGTCATCATCGTCGATTGCTACCGCTGAGGGGTTTCTGATCGTTCCCGCGCTTGTACCGAAAGCCGCCATGCGCCGCGCGGAACTCAAAAACACGGGCAATCTTCCCGAAGAGAAAAAAGACGACATTTGATTTGCAGGTGGATTTTATGGATGTACAAGAGAATTATACAAAAATCTTTTTAAGTTATCATTCCAGCAAGCTGGAATTAGTCGCTCATTTATCTAAGATTTTAGAGAAGAACGGCATACCTACATGGTATGCCGCCAAAGATATCAAAGCGGGCGAAAATTGGGATACCGCCATTCATACGGCGATAAAATCTTGCCGCGCAGTCGTGCTTCTTTTTTGCGCACAGGCAGATGCGAGTATTCAGGTAAAAAGAGAGCTTTCTCTTGCGGATAAATACAAGAAGCCCGTTTTTTGGGTCAGGGTGGAACGGGTTGAACCCAATAATCTTAGTTATTTTTTGACGGCGACGCAGTGGTTCGACTGGCTTGATATGCGTGACGCAACGATCGAGAAATTGATCAGTGATATACAGTCAAACGCCTTAGCAACATGTGACGAAAAAAATCCGGAAGCGAGGCGCGAGCCGAATCCGGAAGCCGATCCGGGGTGGGCAAAGGGAGTCATTGCATTTCCCACGGAGAGAGACGCCGCAGAATGTGCAGCCCGCGTTTATTTTGCTGTTGCCCAAAAGGATCCGGATTCTTCTGTGATTTTGCCGACGGGAAGAAGTGCGACAATGATTTTCAGAGCGATGGTCCGGCTGGCCAAAGAATATGGAGAATGTCCTTTCGGAGAAGCGCAGCTGATTTCCGACACAGAGACGTTCGGGGTGTGGAAAGAACACGAAACGAGCAGAACACGTCATATCTATGAGCTGTTGATAGAACCGCTCAAAGCGATGGGCAAAGCGCCTTCGGCAGAGCAACTCCATTTGCTTTCCGGCATTTATACCGATAGCGATCCGGTAAAAGACGCTCAAAAAACGATCAGAATGTTTCCGCCTTCGATCCACGGGGTTTCCGTATCTCCTGTAGGGGAGATCCTTGCTTATGAGGTCGGCACATATAACGAAGTAAATGAAATCATAGATGACGGACCCCGTATCGTCGAAGTCGGGGAGCATAGCAAAAAATATATCGATCCGAACCAGCCGTCCAAGTCTATTCTTACGATCGGTTTAGGGACCGCAATGTCTGCGGGCGTCCTGTTGATCTTGGCATTTGACATACAGAAAGCAAACATTGTCCGCCGTCTCTTAACGGGAACGATAACCGCCGGGATTCCCGCTACGATCCTGCGCGAACATCCGAATGCATATATTTTAACGACCGAGAGTGTTGTTTCCGATGCGAATGTGAAAGATTTGGCAATCACAAATAAGACAGCGAAAGAGGTCGCCGAGTGGATCATTTCAAATTAAAGAAAGAGGAAGTCCTTATTTTGGATTTTGACGGCACCATGTGTCGGCTTTTCAAAAATTACGATCTCGCTTCGGTGGTAAAGTCTTTGCAAATTGCAATGCGCGCTTTCGGCGTCGATTTTTCACTGTCAAGCGATGCGTTTGATGTCTTTGCGGAAGTCGTCCGGCAAGTGGAAGATCCGTGCAGAAGAGAGGAGGCCCTCTCCTTTGCCGACAATATTTTAACGAAAGCGGAGATCGAGGCGGCGGAAACGGGCGATCCCGTCCCCGGAGTTGAAGCCGCGATGTCTTTTTTGTATCGCAACCATTATCGGGTCGGGATCTCTACAAATAATTCCGAGGCATGCGTACGGGTTTTTCTCGGGAAATATTGTCAGGCCATTCCGATCCCCGTTATAGGGCGGCACGGCACCAAGCCGGAATTGATGAAACCCAATACATGGTCCTTAAAGAGGGCGATCGGGGAATTGGCGGGAGACCCCGGGAGCACAATTTTTATCGGCGATACCGAGAGGGATTATCAATGCGCTTTGAAAGTCGGGTGTCGTTTTTGGGGGATGGCGCCGACTGAAAAAAAACGGGAAAAATTATCGGCGCTCCTGTCGGAGGAGCGTTTGTTGACCGATTATTACGATTTGTTACAACACATTCAATAAAGGCTCGCGGCGGGGATCCCTCGCGAGCCTTTTCAGATATTCGGGGCGATCCGCCGTCTTTATTTTCTCGCACCGAAGAGCATGAAGCCGAGCGGAAAGAAGAAGCCGTCGCGCAATCAAGTTCTATGCTCATAACTGATGAAGACGTCGGTTTTCATTGGTGTTCTGCCGTTGTCTTTTTGATTAGATGATACCCGCACTGTTTCAGAAGCCAGTCGATGTCGTCCATGAGCTGATAGTCATAGCGGATGACGTCGGTCTCTTCTTCCGTTTTTCCCGAAGCCGCCGCAACGAGCTTACGGAAGGCTACAAGCCCATCCGTCGTCGTCAGGTTGCCGTGTTTCCGTTTTTTGAGCAGTGCCGCCTTGTCTAAAGAAGAAATTTCCTGCTTGCTGGACGGGATAAACCCGTTTGCGATCAGATTTGCACACCAGCGCAGATGTTCCTGCACGGCGAGCGTCCAGCGCAGAGAATTCCGGAACTGTTCCGCGTTGGAATATTCCCAGATCGTTTTATGTGCCACTTTCAGAGCGGAGGGCGTGCGCCCATCGTTTTCCTCATATGCCCAGAGAAAGTCTTTTGTGCAGTCCTTGCCGTCTTCCGCGTAGTCGTATCCGCACAGTTGCAGCTTCATCCGTGCGCTCAGGCAGGCGTAAATGTTCGATTCGCGTTGCGACTCGTGGAAAGAATACCACTTTTTGCGGGCTTTTTCCTGAATTACCTGATCGCTCAGACTGAAGGGATCGGAATGGTGCGTCCGTTTGGCTTCATCCTCTACGGTGTAGAGAAGATGCCTCAGCCGTGCCATATATTCGATTTTTTCTCTCAGAACGATCTCCGCATTGTAGACGCAATCGCGGTTGGCGCCGAAGAAGATGATATTTTCGAAATCGCCGCCGAGGACGTTCGTCGCCTTGGCGTCGCGGACCTTTACGAAGATCTTGACGGGCGCCGAAACTTCCCATTCGCGGATCTTTTGCTGCAATTTTTCGGCGAGTTCGATATTTTCCATATCCGTCCCGAAAGAGACGATGATATAGTTATAAGAGTTTTCCTTGAGAAGGGGGGTGCGCATGGAGGAATAAAACCCGGGGTGCGTGAATTCCAGCGCATGTTTTACGGTCTTTGCGGGCAACGGGGGGAACTCGAGATATTCGTTCTCCCTGCCCTTGTAATAATCGAGAAATTCGCGGAAGCGCAGATATCCGTGATGAAGATTGTCGCTGTGCACTTCCTCATCCTCGGTAAATTTCCCTTCGGGATAGTAGCGGTCGTAGATATGATATGTCACGGGTTTCGGCTGCAATTTTCCCCCTTTGACGGTGAGGAACTGGTTGTTCGAGACGGATGCGAGGAACAAACTCTCGTTGAGCTTCCCGAAGCCGATCATAAAGACGTTCAGATCGATCCCTTCGCGGATGGTGGCGGTGGTGTAATCGATCTCCCGTTCCGTCATAAACTGCGTCAGAGGATATTTGTCGATAAAGTCCATCGAGATCTGCTTGTGGCGGTTGATGAAGCGGATGATCCCGCTCGACGTTTCCACATAGTGCGCGAAGATATCCGCATTCATCTTGGATGCAAATACGTAAACACGGAAGCCGCAGTTGGACGTCAGGGGGATCTCCGCCAGATCGGACGTCTCTATGAGTTGATAGAATTGCTTTACATAGAGCAGGCTCTTTTCGTCGTTTTCCAGCGCCATGATCGCGGAAACTTTCCGCTTTTTGAAATTTTTGAAGAGTTTTTGGAACAGAACGCCGAGATCGTCCTCGTCTTTGATGTTGTAAGCCGCCGCCCTGCGCAGAAAGACTTCCTCTCTCAGCTCGGGGGTGAGCCCCCCGAACAGGATCGCCTTATGCCCCTTCGGAACGGAACCGAGAATGTCGAGCGCGTTTTTGTCCGTCCCGATCACGGCAACGATATTCTTGCGGAATTTTCTCGTGATGAAGCGCAAAAGACGGTTGTAAAGCCACTGCCCGCAGAAGGACAGCGTGAGCATGACGGTATTGAGAACGACGAGGGAGAAGAGAACTTCTATCGCAATATGATAGAGGAGATCCTGTGCCGCAAGGGGCGCGATCGTGTTGAAATCGAATTTCAGAACGACCGTTTCGAAACATGTACGGATGGAAAGCCAGAATGCGCCGTCTACGGGCTGCCCGTTAAAGCGGTAGGCAAGGAAAAAGAGGGGAATGGCGGAGATATAAATGAATGCGAATTTCCCATGCTTAAAACTTTTGACGCGTTTCAGCCGCTCTTTGCGGGAACATTTGGCAAGCCAGACGACGATCGCCGCAAACAGGGCGACCATGTAGACGAGAGTAAGACTTGTTACGATTTTCATAAAATTCCTCTTTTGCGACGCATCCGAAGGCCGCGGCACGGTCTGTTTCGGTCATTATATCATACATTTTCCGATAAATCAATCGGATACGCAAATTTCGGACCCGCCGCATCGGGCGGCACGTTCGGAAAAATTCCGCGGAAGCGTTTCAAAACCATTCAAAATGTTGACAAAAGAGGTGGAAAGTGTGATATCATATTTTAGGTTTCGGAAACTCAAGGAGGAGAATATGAAAAAAATCTGTCTTGCCATCGGGTTGGCGCTCGTTTTCGGTATGGATATCCTTGCGGGCTGTGCGGCAGAGCCTCAGGGGAACGGAGATGTTGCCCTCACGGACCCCGCGGGCGGGACCGAAGGGGAAGGCCCTCAGAAGGAGGCGCCCGAAGAGGGGAGTGGAATTTCTGCCCTTGCGGTTCTGGATACCGTGGACGTGTCCGCGGCATTCGGGGACCGCGATGCGGAAGGATGGTCCTTTGCGTTGAAGGCGGCGGGCAATTTGGGCGCTTCGTACGGATTTTGTCTGACGTCGGAGATCAGCGACGAGGAAAAATTGAATGTGGAGTGCGGCTTGGGGGTCGGGCTCGAAGATCTGTTCGGGATCCGTTCCGACGATACCAACGCGTTCGGTTTCGGCCTGTTCGGCGGCGGGCAGGCAAGCCTTGTTCTGAACTATCGCGGCCCCGACGGGGATTCGGAACCCGTCCGCAAGAGTTTTGACGTCGGCTTCCGCCATGACGGCGATCTCATCTGGTATGCGGGGGAGGGCGAGAGCGAGACGCAGACAACTTTGGAGAGCTTAAAGACGAGGATCGAAGAGGCTGCGGCGGCCGAAACCTTCGGGAGAATGGAGAATGCGTTTTTGACCGTTCCCGAACAGCTTCAAAAAGGCGCGTCGCTGCGGTTTGCCGTGGAAAAGCTCATCGATTTAGGCTTTACGGCAGAGATCGACGATACAAACGGCGTTGCGGTGACCCTCAAGGCGGGCGCGGGGTTCTATTCCGATCTTCTCAACGATATGTTGGAGGAGTTCATCCCCGCCAAATGGCTGGACTATCTCCCCCGAGCCGATTTCGGGTATGAGAGAACGGTATTCGACATCAGATTGGCATTCGATGAGAACGGGATCTTCGAAGAATACTCTATGTCGGCCGACGTCGTGCTGACCGCCTCTCTGGAAGTGCGCAGCCTGTTTTTCAGCGAAAGCAGGCTGACGTTCGGGGGAGGGCTCTCGCTGACGGCAAACCATGACGCAACGGGGTGCGGGAACGATCCCTCAGACGCCTGAATTTTCGGCCCCGTAAATCATTTGACCGATACGGAAAAGGCGGACGGCTTCCTTTGGAAACCGCCCGCCTTTGATGTTTGATTGGAATATTTCCGAATTTTTACAGCTTGAAGTACCGTTGATTCTTGCTCGTCGGCTGATCGGGACAGGTCATGCCGATGAGGCCCGCCTCCAACGCAGGCGCCAGATAATTCTGCCGAAAGCCGTTCCTCGACTTCAGGCCGAGCCTTTCCATGAGCTCCTTCGCGGACATGGGGTAGGCCTCGATGACGGACAGGAGCGCAGAGATCCGCTCGTCGGTGTGAGCGATGTGGCTTCTCGTATCCGAAACGATCCCCTCGATCGCCGATCTGATCATGCCGAGCATATACAAGATGAATTTGTTTGATTTGCCCTCGGAGTTCGATAGGGAGATCGCGCGGTAGTACTCTTCCTGATGCGCTCTGATCAGGCTCTCGATCGGGATCCATTCGAAGATCGGCTTCCATTTTGCAAGGAGCGCCGTCTGCCACAGCCTTCCCATTCTTCCGTTGCCGTCGGGGAAGGGGTGGATAAATTCAAACTCATAGTGAAAAATGCACGACTTGATGAGGATATGCAGCTTGCTTGTGTTCAGCCAACCGAAAAGCTGCGAAATGAGAGGGCCGACCATGGCATGGGGCGGGGCGACGTGGATCACGGCGCCCTTTTCGTTGATGACGCCGACGGAAGCAGTGCGGAATGCCCCCGCATGTTCGACGAGATCTTTCATCATGACCGCATGCGCCTTCAATAGGTCCGATACGGAGTACGGATCGAGTTCGGGCAGAAGGGCATATACGTTGTAGGCGTTTTTTACGGCAGTAATGTCGTCTGAAGGCGCAAGAACTTTTTTCCCGTTGATGACATCCGTCACCTGCTCCAAAGAGAGCGGATTGTTCTCGATGGCGAGCGAGGAATGGATGGATTTGATCCGGTTGACTCTTCTGAGCCGCGGCAGTTTGTCCAAAGTTTGAACGCCGCTCATCCGCCCCAAGAGTTCCATGATCTCCGAAGTCGCTCCGAGCATTTCCTCTGTAATATCAAAAGGCGGAATGTATCGATCCATCGCGTGCCCTCCGTGTTCCCTCAGATTATACCGCAAGACGAAGAAAAAGTCAACATCTTGCACATTATCTTGCACATTATCTTGCACATTTTTTCGGGACAAGAGGGGCGTTTTTTATGCGAGCGGCAGGGTGGCGGAAAAGACCGTAACATTCTCCCTGCGTTCATACGTCAGCTCCCCGTGCATCGCCTCAATGGCATTTTTTGCCAAAAACAGACCGAGGCCAGAGTTGTTCTCGGAGGGATTGCCCGAAACGAACGGATCGAAGACGTTTTGATCGGTCAGAATGCCCTGTCCGTCGTCGATGACGTCGAGGCGGCAGATGCCCTTGCGTTTGGCGGCGGTCACCGTCAGGCGGGAACAGAACGAGTGTTCGATCGCGTTCAGCACCAGATTGAGGATCACACTTTCCAAAGCAACTTTTTTGGCGTATACGTTCAAAATTTCAGGCACCGAAACCGTCAGAATGATCCCGTTCGCCTCGCAGTCGGGGCGGAGATCGTCCGTCACGCTCTGCACGATCTCACTCAGATTCACCGCTTCGGACTGTTCTGCGACGTAGTTCCGCCTGCCGTACTTTCCGATCTCGGCAAAGTCCTTTTTCAGCTCCGCATTTTTTTGCAATAAATAGTCTACTTTGGAAGCCAACGCGGCGTCGGATATCTTTTGCCTCAGGTCGGTCAGGGAATCGTTCATGCCGATGGCGGTGCGTTTCATATCGTGGCTGACATACAGTAAGATCGTATCCCGTTCGGCAAGGACATTCTGCAAACTCTGCGTCTGCCGCGCCACCTCCTTTTCCAGATTGGTGGTAAGATAGCGGTTGTGGATCTCTGCAGTGATGAATTCGCGGAGCCCCAAGACGAATGTAATGCCCAGCGCCCCGAGACACAGCCAAAACGCGGGGGAGAACATGATAAACGGGATGGGCTGCGTCGCAAACAGAGCCATGACGGTGAGGACGCCCGCGATCACGCAGTTGAGGCGCAATCCCACGGGCTTATTTTTGAGAACATCGCGGACGGTGCACGCGTAGATGACGACGATGCAGAGAAACACCAGAGCGATATAGGTATAGCAAACCGCGTTATGTGCCTGTACGCCCGTGCAGAAGGGGGACAGGAATGCGAGCGCCGTTGCGGCGACCAAGATACCGCCTGTCGGATATAAAACGGGGATCCTTCCGATCGTTTTTGGCAGATAGAGCGCCGCGGCGAAGAGAATGAATCCTACCGAAAAACGTCGGATCGCAAGCAGGAGATAGGGAACGGCCGTATATCCGAACATCAGGTATGTCGAAAACAGTTCCGAGAAGATCCCGACGGCGAACAGGAGCTGCGGGAAGAAGGAGAAGGACCGTTTCAAAATACAGATCAAGAGGAACAACAAGAGGGTCACCGCCCCGAGGACCGCTCCGATCAGGAGGACCGAGCGGTTTCCGTTGACGGCATTTCTGACCGCCTTGTCCTCGCCGATTAAGACGGGCCCCATAAAGCCCACAAAGTTGTCGTTGTCCGATTCGTAATGGATCGTGACTTTGCATTCCTTCGAAAATTTCCCGTCCGAAGAAATGGGGATATCGATAAACATCGGCTTTGTTGCCGTGTGGTGCGAGACGGCGTCGTCAAACTCGGAGGACGACGAGTAATTGATATAGTAGTTGATATTATATCTGTCGATCGTGCCGACGTAGTCTTTGTTTTCGTACTGCACATACACGCTGCATGCGGAAAATACGGGAGGGATATACATGGTCAGGTGCCAGTTCCCGTCGGGCTTCAGGAGATGATCCAGACTTCCGCTTTTTGCCCATTCTTCCGCCGAAAGGGTGTCGATATAAAAGCGGTACGTTCCCCGCCTTGCAGGCTCTGCGCCGCTGTTTTGATTGGAGACGACGTCGCCAAGCCCCGCAAAATCATTCGGAAGATAGTTGACCGCCGTCATTTCCATCACGCCCTTCACGTCGAAAATGGAGACAGTATTGACCGTAGTGCCCGAAATTTCTTTTTTTCGTATGGGCGTTTCGCTGATGGCGCCTTTTCCCGAGAGCAATAAGATCAGGGAAAACGCCACGCAGAGAAGAAACACGCCGATCAAAATGAACACGTTCCCGATGCTTTTTCTCATAATCCTTCCCCCGTAAAACAGTAGCCCTTGTTGAATTCCGTGCGGATGACGTCATTTGCGGGCATGGCGGCTTTCAATTTTCGGCGCAGTGACGATAGATGCGCCCGTACCGTCGTCGTGCGCAGGCTCGGCGCACACCAGATATTTTCGTAAATTTCGTCCGCGGTAAAATACCTGCCGCGGTTTTTCACCAAAAACAACAGGATGTTGAACTCGGAGGGCGTCAGCGGAATGGGCATGTTTTTATATTTTACGGTGCGCGTATTGGCGTTCACCGAAAAGTCCCCGAAGGTCGCCACCGCATCCGCTTTCGGCAAGAGCCGCATCGCGATATGCGTCTCCAAAAGACGCATGGAACAGGGCTTGACCACATAGTCCGCCGCCCCCGAGGTGAGGCCCGAAAAAATCGTGTCCTCACTGTCCAAAGAGGACAGAATGATCACGGGAGGGGTCAATTCGGGGAATGCGTTAAAAAGCTCTATCCCCATGCTGTTTTTGAGGATGAGATCGAGAATTACCGCGTCGATGTCCTCGTGTTCGGTCAGGATCTCGGCGGCTTCCTCCACGTCCGACGCCGTAAACACGGCATTTTGCACGGAAAAGTATTCGGCCATTTCCCTTTTTAATGTCTCATCGTCCTCGACGAAGAGCAGTTTTCTTTCACTAACAGTGTAATTCATATTGGTTTTTCCGATAAAGCTGTTTTCTCGGTAGATGCCCCCTCCGTGGGAGGGGAGTTCGGTACATGCCCCCTCCGTGGGAGGGGGGTAGGGGGGTGGGGCGAATCTTGAATATGCCATACCTCTTTTTCTTGCCCACCCCTCGAGGCGGAGCAACGCGCGAAAGGTCCAGTGAACCTTTCGCGCGTTGCGACATGAGTGAGCGCATCGGAGGCGCGAACGGTGACCGAGCGCAAGACTCTACTTGCGCGAGAAGGGTGCCCCGTAAGGGGCGAGGGGTGTCATATAATTTGGTGCGACACCCCCTCAGTCACGGCAAGGGCCGCCGTGACAGCTCCCCCTCGAGGGTGAGCCGAGAGGGCACCGCATTTTAATGATACCCTAATTATACCAAAAAACCGCCTTCTATGCAAGTGGGGGAGGGAAAAAGGGGGGAGGGAAACTCGTGAAGAATTGTTAAGGTTGAGTTTTTGGGGCGAAAAGGCCTTTCCGCGGGGATGAAAACATGATACAATATAATGTGAAAAAATAACGGAAATTACTCCGAAACGGAAGAAAGGAGGGTCTTATGACCAAAAAGAAAAGACGGGTTTCATTGCTCCTCATTGTTCTGACGCTCGTAAGTTTATTGGCGGGCGTTTTGTTTGGCCTGCCGATGAAATCGGCGGATACGGTGTATGCGAGCCGCAGCTCAAACGGAACAGATACCACGGACGAATGGAAGGGTTCGCAGACCACACCCAATCTCATTCCCACACTTAAGGAAGGCTCTATTGCCTCTCAGGGTTGGAAAGTAAGTTCAGACGGCAACACACAAGTAGCGGCAAATACTCATCATGAGAACAGCACATATGGCTATGTTATCAAATCAAGTGGTACTTCGAAAGATCTTGGCGGAAGTAACTATACGGGCGGCGTATATTATACGCTCACGCTTTCTGAGGCGGACAGGGCGAAAGCCAATGCGGGGCAACTCAAGATCAGCGCCTCAGCCAGTTTCTTTTGTCAAGCGTGGACGGACAATAGCATGTCCATTCGTGCAGAGTTTTTGAATTCCGACGGCTCGCAGATAAGTATTGAGCCTTCAAACCATTCACTCACCCCTGGGACAAATACAACAAAGTTTTGGACACTTAACGAAACCAAGGTGCCGGTACAAACTTGTACAATACAGGTTTGGTTTTCCGACTGGACTAAGTTGACATCCCAACCGTATATAGCAAACCCTTCCTGTTATTTGCACGATACCACAGCCCCCTCGGCTACGGGTATCACTTTGGAAAGTCCCAACACGAGCGGCGTGATCGCGGGCGACACGATCAGGTACTGCATAGGTTTTAACGAGAAGGTAAGCATATCTTCAAAGGGAACTGCCACCATAACCTTAAACGGAACATCTTATAATTCCACCGATGCTGTGATCGAGACTGTTGGCGGCAAAAGTAAGGCTTATTACACATTCAAGTTGCCCGACGTCAACCAAAGCGGCACAATCAAGCTCTCTTCCGTTTCGGGGCTTGTCGTCAAAGATGAGGCGGGCAACACCTATACTTATAATAACAGCAACCCGTCTGTGCCCACGCAGCAATATTACAAGACGATGAATGTCTCTTGTTCGCCCGCACATTTGAAATTTTCGGGCGGAGGAACGGCGAAATTCAATCATGACTACACGGCGCATCTGTCGGCGGCGCACGGCTACGATTTGCCCGAAACTATCACCGTCAAAGTGGGCAGCAAGGCGCTCTCGCAGGGCAGCGACTTTACCTACGATTCCCGGACGGGCGCGATCACGATCAAGGGCGCTCTCATCACGGACGACATCGTCATCACCGCGTCGGGCGTTCCGAAAAAGAGCGGTGTGACTCTGCATAAAGAGAGCGGCACGGGCGGGTCTGAAAACGCCACGGCGACATTTGACGCGGAGATGCCAAAAATCACTGCGCCGACGCGCAAGGGCTATACTTTCCAAGGATATTTTACGGATCGCGGCGGAGCGGGGACAAAATACTATGACGCAGCGGGGAAGAGTGCAAAGAACTGCGACTTCGTCGCCCCGATCGAGCTCTATGCGCATTGGACGGCAAACCATTATACGATAAAATTTGACAGCAACAAGCCCTCCAAGGCGAGCGCGGAAATGCAGGGGAATATGGACGATGTTCCGCGCGTCTATGACGACGGCTTGAAGGCCTTGCCGAAAAACACTTTCACGCTCACGGGCTGGACGTTTTTGGGCTGGTCGGAAAATAAGGACGCCGGAGCCTCCTCTTATTCCAATGAAAAACAGGTGGAGAACCTGACGGACCAAGACGGAAAAACGGTCATTCTCTACGCCGTATGGATGGAAAATTCTTATGAGATCACATTTGAACCAAACGACCCCCAAGCGGCAAGTACGGACGTGCAGGGAAGCATGACCCCGGATGTAAGAAAATATGACGACGGGTCAAAAGCTCTTTCCCGGAACGGCTTTACGCTGACAGGCTGGACCTTCCAAGGCTGGGCGACAAGCATGGGGAGCGATGAGGTCGTCTATCAAAATTCACAGCCGGTTGAGAAACTGACGGACAAGGACGGCGAAAAAATCACCCTCTACGCGGTCTGGAAACAAAATACCTATACGATAACGTTTGACAGCAATATTCCCGAAAACGCAAGTGCGAGCATACAGGGAAATACTGCCGAAGTTACCCGCACTTACGACGAGGGGGACCTCCCTCTGCCGCAAAATGAATATACGCTCACGGGCTGGACCTTCCAAGGCTGGGCGGCGGTGAAGGGCAACGGCGTCACCTATGACAACCTGCAGGCGGTGGGGAATCTGACGCCCGATCCCAACGGTTCGGTCACCCTTTACGCCGTATGGAAGGCACACACGCACAAGATCACCCTGAACGCGACGGGCGGCAACAATGCGGGAACGCTTTCGGCGACCTATGACGACCCTTACCCCGACCTCACCCTTCCCGAACGCTACGGCTACAGTTTCAACGGCTATTTCGATTCGGAAACGGAAGGCAAGCAATTTTACATGTCGGACGGGAATGCGGCCGAAAGCAAATATACGATAGACGACGATATTACCCTCTACGCCCAATGGTCGCCCATCACCTACACCATCTGGCTTTACAGCGAGGGGAGCTATATCGACAAGATCGAGAACGTCGTCTACGGCGTGCTCAAGCTCCCTTCGGCGGAAGATCTCGGCATTTCGCGGAAGAACTTTGACTTTGTCGGCTGGAATGTCTACGCCGAGCAGAACTGGAAGATGTACAACTCCGATCAGACCTATGACACGGGGCTTACGGGCACGCAGGGCGACGTCGTTGTCCTGAATGCGGCATGGGAAGAGAGGCCCATCCACTCGATCTACTTTGACGCAAACGGCGGCCTGGGCGCTCCCGCCGCCACGCAGGCGCACGAGCAGGAGACGATCACCCTTTCGGAGACCGTGCCTTCAAGAAGCGATCATACCTTCCTCGGCTGGGCGACATACGGCGGTGCGAAAGAAGCGAAATATCAGCCCGAGGGCGAGTTTACGATGGGCAGTGACGCCGTAACGCTGTATGCGGTGTGGAAGCACAACCCGTCCCTCACCTACAATGCGAACGAGGGGCAGTTTGCCAATCATGTTGCGGAAAGCTATCCCGCGGCGGGGGCAGAGGTCACGGTCACGGAGCTGACGCCCGCGAGAGAGGGGTATACCTTCCTCGGCTGGGCGACGGATGCGGCCGCCGACAAGGCAGAGTATTCCGCAAAGGAAACATTCCTCATGCCCGATGAGAATACCGTCCTCTATGCCGTGTGGCAGAAGAGGGAATTTGCCGTCTCGCAGAGCGTTGCGGAGAGCTGCAGCGTTTCGGGACTGGAAGCAGAATATCCTTACGGCGCAGAAGTCACCTTCACCGTCACGGGGGATAAACCCAAGGTGTACGTCAACGGGACGCGTATCTTCGGCGAAGGGGAGAATTATACCTTCACCGTCACCGAAAACGTCTCCCTCGTCATCGCGGACTCCTCGTCGTGCGTTCTCCTGTATTCGGCGAACGGCGGTGAGGACGCTCCGACGGATACGAGATTCTATGCGACGGGCAGCGAGGCGACCGTCTCGGGCGAAATTCCCACCCGCACGGGCTATCAATTTATCGGCTGGTCGGAGAACAAAGAGGCCACCCCGAAGAGCGTTTCGGGAAGAAATAATCGTATTTTCACGGGGGGGGACGATAATCTGTATCATGCCGAGGACACCGTCGCATTCAACGGCAAGGACGTGACCCTCTACGCGGTCTGGGAAGCGAATACATATACCGTCAAATATAACGGGATGGGTGCCGATGGCTCGATGACGGAAAGCGCCCATTCCTACGGAACGTCCAAGGCCCTTGCGCAGAATACATTTACCAAGACGGGATGCAATTTTGTCGGCTGGGCGCTCTCGAAAGGCGGCACACCCGTCTTTGCGGACGGCGGCGAGGTATTGAATCTCACGGCCGACAACGGGGCTGAAGTCACCCTCTACGCCGTTTGGGAAACGATGAAGACCGTGATCTCCTTTGACGCGGCAGGCGGTGGCGGCGGGACCGCAAGTTATGTGGTGGAGTACGGCCAGACGCTGCCGGTGAGCGGGATCATGGCGCCCGTGTATAGCGGCTACACCTTCGCGGGCTACTTCACGGATGAGAACGGCGCGGGGACGCAGTACTTCGATGCAAGCATGCGCCCCGTCGGCGATGCGGCAAACGTATGGACAAACGAGGCGGCGGTTCTTACGCTCTACGCCTACTGGATCCCCACGACCGAGACGCTTGAAAAGTCGGTCGATGAGGTTCAGGGAAATCTCGAATCGGCGACGTATGCTCTTTATTCGGCGCTCGGTAACAGTGAGGAAAGTCTGCAGGCTCAGATCGATGACCTGAAAGCCGCATATGCGGCGGCGGATGCGCTTCTCAAGGGGGAACTCCAAGGGGATGATCTCCGTATCAAGGGCGAACTCGAGGGTAAGATCGAAGGACTGAAAACCACGTTGGAAGCGGCCGACGAGGCGATCAACGCCACGATCGAATCGCTGGAAAAACGGCTCAATGCCGATATCGGGAGCCTTCGCGCAGAACTCCTTCGGGATGAGGCGAACATCTCAGATCTTCAAAAAAACCTTACGAAGTTAGAGGCAGATTATGCGGCGGCAGACACGGCAGTCCGTGCGGACTTTGCATCGGCAGACAAAGGCCTTCAGGACAATATCGACGCGCTTGAAAAGAAGCTGACAGAAGCCCAAACTGCCCTGCAGGGCGCGATCGATAAGGTCGAGAAGGAGCTCGAAAAGGCGGTCGGGGAGCTTCAAAAGTCGATCAATGACAACAAGACGGAGATCGATGATGAAATCAGGAAGTTGACAGACGCATACGAACTGGCGGACGAACTCATCAACAGCGAGATCGTAAAATTACAGGGCAAGGACAGCGAGCTCACGCAGGGCATTGCCGGCCTTACGCAGAGCATTGCCGACCTTACTTCCGCAATGAATGCGGCCGATGACGAGCTGCGGGATATGATCAACGCCGTCGGGCAGCGGCTCGATCAGGCAGTGAGCGCCCTCGAAAAGTCGGTCAAAGACAACAGAGGGGAGATCGATGATGAAATCAGGAACCTGACAGACGCATACTTACTTGCGGACCGACTCATCAACGAAGAGATCGAAGCGTTAAAGAGAGAGGACAGCTCGGTTGAATTGAGCATTGCCGCACTGGAAGCCATGCTCAAGGCAGGGGATAAAAAGTTACAGGAATCGCTCGATGTGGTCGAGAGAAAACTCGACAGGGCGGTGGAAGAGCTCCGCTCGGCGATGGGAACAAGCACGGATATCGGGGCAAAAGTTTCGGCGCTGGACGAAGCGTTCCAAACGGCGGAAGCGTTCATCAACAGCGAGCTCGCGGGATTGAAGGCGGCGGACAGCGATCTGTCGGCGAGGATCGAAGACCTCGGTTCCGCCTATCTGGCGGCGGATGAGGCCCTGAAAGATTCCATTCAGGAAGTGCAGGACAACCTCGACAAGGCGGTCGAGGACCTTCAAAAGTCGATCGAAGCCAACAAGACAGATATCGGGGCGAAAGTTTCGGCATTGGATACGGCATATCAAACGGCGGACTCCGTCCTCGAAGCGAAGATGACGGCGAAAGACGGGGAGCTCGGCGGCAAAATTTCCGATCTCCAAACCGCACTGGACGCGGCGGACACCGCCCTGCAGGCTTCCATCAAAGAGGTGCAGGACAATCTCGACAAGGCCGTGGAGGACCTTCAAAAGTCGATCGAAGCCAACGAGACGAATATCGAGGCGAAAGTTTCGGCACTGGACGAGAAATATCAAACGGCGAACTCCGTTCTCCGCTCGGAACTCACGGCGAAAGACGGGGAGCTCGACGGCAAAATTTCCGATCTCCAAACCGCACTGGACGCGGCGGATTCCGCCATGAAAGCCGCGGTCAAGCAGGTGCAGGACAACCTTGACAAGGCGGTCGCGGACCTTCAAAAGTCGATCGAGACGAATGAGACGGATATCGAGGCGAAAGTTTCGGCACTGGATACGGCATATCAAAATGCAGATTCCGTCCTCCGCTCGGAACTCACGGCGAAAGACGGGGAGCTCGACGGCAAAATTTCCGATCTCCAAACCGCACTGGACGCGGCGGATGCGGCCATGCAGGTTGCGGTCAAGCAGGTGCAGGAGAACCTTGACAAGGCGGTCGCGGACCTTCAAAAGTCGATCGGGGCCAACGAGACGGATATCGAGGCAAAAGTCTCGGCACTGGATACGGCATATCAAAATGCGGACTCTGTTCTCCGTTCGGACATGACGGCGAAGGACGGGGAGCTCGACGGAAAAATTTCCGCGCTCCAAACCGCACTGGACGCGGCGGACACCGCCCTGCAGGCTTCCATCCAAAAGGTTCAGGATAATCTCGACAAGGCGGTCGCGGACCTTCGGAAGTCGCTCTCGGGGAACGGGACGGATGTGGAGGAAAAAGTCGCGGCGATGAATTCGGCGTATCAGGCGGCAGACGCGCTCATTAACAGCGATATTGCGGCCTTAAAGGCGCAGGACAGCGTGCTCGCAGCCAGTATCTCGGCGCTCGATTCCGCCTATCAGGCGGCGGATGAAGCCCTTTGGGAGGGCATCAGGCAGGTGGAGCGGAAGCACGATTCCTTGCAGCAGGAAAGCGAGAAAACCGCAGTGACGTATATGGCCATCAATATCGTCCTCGGCGCCGTTGCGGCGGGACTGGCCGTGACGCTCGTCGTGAAGGTATTCAGGAAGAAGAAGTCATAACCGAAAAGGCGCCTGCGCGCCCGAAGATGTTTGTAAGCCCCGCCCATTCTGTCGGATGAGCGGGGCTTTTATCAAATTCCGCCTGTTTTTGGGGGAGGGTGACAGAAAAATTTATCGGTGAGCTGTTGACTTGCATGGGGGGATATGATAAGATAAAGGACACTGATAGTTCGGTAGAATGTTCGGCTTTTTCAGGCGGGAACGGTTGGCTCTTCCGCTTGCATAGGCTGAAAAAGCAGGTGAACCGTATGAAGAAGAACATTGTGAAAAGCTCCCTCAGCCTCTTGCTCGCCCTTACGTTCTGTTTTGGCGAGTTTTCCGCGATGCTCCGCCGTACAGACATTCTTTCGGCCGCCGCGGCAGCTCCTTCGGAAGAGGCGCAGGAACTCTCTTCCGCAGAGACGACCCCCGAACAGAGCGAAGGCGTCGTGCGTCCCGAGGACATCGACGAAGGCCTCTCCCTGAACACCCTTGACGACATCCGCGGCAGGCGCGTGACCGTCCGCCAGCCCGTTATGGAGATCTTGAAGGACAACATTCCCCGTCAGCCCGCCGAAGAGCTTCCCGATGAGTATCGGATGCTCGATTTTACGACGGGAGCGGAGATGCACGAGCTCGCCATGATCGATTTTGCAAGCGATCCCGAGCTCGAGGCGGGCAACAAAGACCACCCCATGTACCCGATGAAGGGGCTCGACCGCTCGGACAAGGACGCCGACGGCAACGTGAGCAAGCAGAAATATTTCTCTGAATTTACCAAGTACATGCTCCTCAGGCAGGCGTACTATTTCAATACGCATTGGAACGACATCATCAAAAGCGGCCAGCTCGGGAAGCACCCTGCCGCGGACTATATCTACGGCAAGATCCCCGATGATGCGAAGGCCGTGAGGATGCGGATCGTGACAGACCCGATCTACCGTTCTCCCATGACGACGGGGCTCTATCTTGTCCCCGGGGAGGTTGCCACGGTGAAGATCAAGGGACTGCAGAATGGGGAGACCCTCTCCCTCTATACCCATCATCAGGACACAATGGGCTATTTGGGCTACAGAGAGGACGGCAAAGGCTTCGGCAGGATGGAGGACTACCTCTCCTATTGGGACGGGAAGATCCTCGATGAGGCGAAGCGGGCCGCGCGGGAGAATGTTACCCCCGATTTCGGGCAGTTCAAATACGGCCTCCACGGCCAATATCAGTGGCAGAACCAAAAAATTCCCTGCATGGGCACGACATTCAACATCGTGGGCACGGGGGAGGAGACGGAGGTCAGGATCGGCAGTATGTACGGCGGTCCGCTCTATATCAGGCCGACGGCGGGCATCGTGGAGATCGAGATCGAAGGGGCGGTGCTCACGCCGCACTTTGTGCTCGGGGTGACGACGGCCGAGGAATTTGAACAGCAGCTGCGCGAGGCGCCCGGGCTCATTGCGACGCTTGATGTCGAAAACGGGCAACTCATCGGCCCGGCAGAGGCCATGCGCAACTGCGACGACATCGAAAAACTTGCCTACTTCTGGCACAGCGTGTTTGCGATCGACATCTCTCTCAACGGCAGGGACTACAACTACAACATGACGATGTGCTACGACATGCACGTCCCTGCGGGCGAAGCGGTGGCGCTCAACTCCAACTTCTGCGCCCAGCCCGAGTATTGGTTCCCCATCTGTATGAATTACGAGACCCTGACCACCAAGGGGAACTGGGGGACCTTCCACGAACTCGGGCACGTTCAGGCCAAGACGCACGGCGTCAACTGGGGATTCTGCGACGGCGACGGCGAAGTGTGGAACAACACGCTGATTTTGCTCATCTACAGCATGCTGTGCAATATGGACAGCCGCGTGATCGGCGTGGAACACGGGGAGTATGTCCATCCGTTTACGGCGGTGGAGCGTTCCCAAAAGATCACAAAGGTGTACACGGATAAGGAGACGAAAGAGGTCCGTAAAATCGAAGACTACGGGCAGATCAACGAGGGGAACGGCGCCCATTTCGACCAGCTCTCCATGTATGCGACTCTCCTCCACAGCTTCGGGCCCGATAAATTCGTAGATATGTTCTATACCTACAAGATGAATCCCGCCTACTGCGCCAACAAGCGCGCCGACTTTGTCTACCGTATCGGCGTGGTGGACCGCGTCAACATTCTCGACTGGGTGAACGAAAACTACTTCGCCAACATCGAAGAAAGCATGTTCACGGACAGCCAGCTTGAATTTTTGCACAACCTGCCCGATTTCGTCCCCGTGGCGTACCGTTGGGCAAACGGCACCGACGGCCATGAAACGGCCCGTAAGTACGACGTGGACGGAAAACATCCCACCGTGTTCGATCTGGGCAAGGACCAATTCTCCTCGCCCGGAGAGGTGGAAGTCCTCGCCGTCACCGATCCGCTGTACGGAACGCTCACGCGGGAGGGGGAGAAGGTCACCTACACCCCGCCCGACCGTCCGACGGAATACGACCGCTTCGACATCATCGTCAAGACGGAGAGCGGCAGGCGGGTCACGCTCAACGTCAACATGAACCTCGTGTATAAGGGACTGTACGGCGAGGCTTGGATCGTCGGGCAGGGCAATCGGCCCGATGTCGCTCAGGCGAAAAAACTTGCGGAGGGGAGGGAGTGCGATTACACCGTCTCCTCTCCCTCGGCAGGGATCAGCTTCAACCATCAGGACAGCAGTAAGGGCTACAATCCCGTGGAATATGTGCATTCACAGCTCAAGTTCCGTGCGCCCAAGGCGGGTCTCTACACGTTCTATGCGAAGGCGGACGACTACGCGGAGATCGACTTCTACAGGCAAAGTATGGGAGGGATAAAAGCGGGTACGGTCAAGATCACCCGCGACACCACGAGCTATACCATGTTCAGTCCCGTTCAGATGCTCCTCTCCCAAAACGAGATCGTGTTCATCGATTGCCATCTCGTCAACTGGGGCGGCCTCGGCCACATGACCCTCGGGGTCCGCATGCCCGGTGCGCCCGAGGATGAGATCGTCGCGCTCCCTGCCGAATATCTTCTCAGCGCAAACGTTTCGGACAGCGAACTCGAAGTCGTAGACAGTTTTCAGGGCTGGCAGCCCCGCTTTGTGGACAGTATCAAGAACGCCACCATCGACTATCAGAACTCCAACAGCGGCTGGAAGATTTTGGCGGCGCCCGTCAGCGAAGGGGGAGAGGGCATTGAGGCGCAGGAACGGTACAGGCAGTACATGGTGGATGGCGATGAGGCCACAAGTTACCACTCCAAATACAACCATTCTACGGGCGGCACGGCCATAAGTACGCCCCATGTCTTTGTGATCGACACGGCCGCGGACCAGACCTTCAACTATTTCGACATCATCCGCCGCACCAACGGCAACGATAAACTGCTCAGCTACAAGCTGTATTCCTGCACGGAGGACGAATACCGGCGGCTGGACCACGACGACGTCAACGACGTCTATGGGTGGGCTCTGCTGTTCGAAGGCGACAGCTCCAATGTGAACGCCGCCCGCCAAAGGATCAGTTTCCCGCGCACACAGCTGAGATATTTCAAGCTCATCATCACTGCCAACAGCGGCCACACCGTCATCCGCGAAGTGTATGCGGGCATTGAGTCTAAACTCAACCAGACCGTCAAACCCTCCAACTATATGACGAACAAGGACGACCTTACGGACAACGCCGCGGACGGTTTTACGGAAAACCCCGCAAACGGCAAGCTCTCCACAACCAAAGAGGGCGCGGAATTTGAATTCAAGTTCCTCGGAAACGGATTCGAGCTGTATGCCGACACCGATCCCGCTTACGGTGAGGCGTCCGTCACCGTGGACGGCGTCCTGCAGGAGGAGGGGATCGACCTCAGCGACAAGCCCATCTTCAACAAACAAGTGTACTTCTGCGAGGATCTGGAGATGGGCGAACACACCGTGACCGTCACCGTCATCGGCGACAAGCCCTTCAACATCAGCTTCCTCAACGTCAGATACGGGACGCCCGTCGCGGCAGGCGAGTATCCCGCGGTGGACGGCGACTACGGCGACCAAACGGTATCACGGCAGTTCACCCGCGAGTGGAAGACGCTTGTCAAGGACTATAAGGAGCTCACGAGCATACGGTTTTTGAATGCCGCGCCGCAGGACTACAAAGATACTTTCGTACGGATCGACACCTATATCCGCCTCTACCGCAGTGAGGACGGCAACAAGATCGCCTTTGTGTACCCCGGTAAGATCTTGGCGCCCATCGAGTGCGGGTCCCTGTTCTCGGGCTGCGGAAAGCTCACCGAGCTCGATCTCCAAAATTTCGATACGACGTACATGCGCGGCGCGATGAACATGTTCTACGGCTGTGAGTCGCTTGAAACGCTCGATGTTTCCAAGTTCGCGACGGAGAATGTGCTCAGCTTCGGCAAGATGTTCGGGAAATGCACAAGCCTCACCGCGATGGATCTGAGCAATTTCAAACTGGACGGGAACGCCAATCTCTACCGCATGTTTGAAAATTGCACCGGTCTTCAGACCATCGAGCTGCCCGACGATCTCCAGGGTGCCGATCTTCGCGCAAGGGCACGGAGCGGCGGGGAGAGCGGGATCACCCTCGAGCTGCCCTATGTCTATCGGGACGAGCAGACGGGCGGGTTCGTCACGGAGATCGTTCTCAACGGGAGTACCGCGGGACACACACTCACACTGCATAAGACGCACACTTTCGACGCCGAAGGGATGCACGACCAGGTGGACCCGACCTGCACGGTGGAAGGTACCCTCGCCTATCGGGAGTGCTCGACCTGCCACTGCAAGTTCGATTACGAGCACGGCACGACGCTGTATCGCGATCTCACGATCCCCAAAACGGGACACCACTATGTCTATGGAGACCCGGAGGGCTGGAACTATCCGACTTGCACGACGCCCGGAGGCATCTGCACCCATCTTTGCGAAGATTGCGGCTTCCCTTGCCCGGACGACGGCGGAGAAGTGGCAATGCCCACGCTCGGCCATTCGTATGAATTGGATAAGAGCGGAGACCACGCCGACGGTTATACCATCGAGTTTTTCAAAGAAGAGGAAACCGTAAAAACGGAAATGGTAGACGAGGACGGCAATGTCTATTTCACCCAAGAGCAAACGGTTGTGACCGGCAAAGCGCGGGTGACCTACTATCTGATTTGCGAAGGCATCGGGGATTACGGCGGCGACTTGTTCGATGAATCCAAATGGGTCAAGTGTCATCATCAAACGCAAGTTGTCTTTGAGTTCGAATGCGATACGCATACAGAAGCCACTTGCACGGATGCCGAGACCTTCTTCTTCGACTTCTCCATCGGGCTGGAAGACTTCAAACATCAGATGGCGATACAAGACGGACAGGATGGTGTTGAGGACTTCATCAGCGAAGGCCAAAACGGATTCCGCTCCATCACGATCAATCAAGTATATACGGGCAACGAGGTCGAGGGTGGTCTGGACGCCTTGGGACATGTGGAAGAAGCCGTCGACGAAGTTCCCGCGACTTGCGAAGGTCACGGCAGTACCAAAGGCAAGAGATGCGCCGTCTGCGACATCGTCTTAGAGGGTATCACGTCCACAGCGCCCCACGGCCATGATTATCAGGATCAACCCGAGCTCAAGCCTACCTGCACGGCTTCGGGGCACAGCGCAGGCAAGGTCTGCGTCTACTGCGGCGAAGTCGGCGAAGGCGTTGACTATATCGAACCGCTCGGGCACGACTTCACCGTGGAGATTGCCGAAGAATTGCCCACATGCACCCATGTCGGGCATACCGCAGGGCATCAATGCTCCCGTTGCGATGCGGTCGAAGGCCACGACTTGGTGGACGACCTCGGTCATGATGTGGTGATCATGGAGGGCAGGGCTCCCACCGAGACGGAATGCGGCCTCACCGAAGGCAAGTACTGCTCCCGCTGCGGCGAGATCCTTGAGGCACAGCAGGAGATCCCTCCGCTCGGCATTACGGCTCCCGTTCCCGGCGACGTGTCCGCGTCCGGAGAGGGTGGATCGGGCCTCGGCGCCATGGAGTGGTCGCTGATCGGGTTGGGCGCCGCAGCCGTTGTTGCCGCCGCCGTCACCGTTGTCCTCATCCTCAAGAAAAAACGGAGAAGTTAAACTTCCCGAAGAAAAACGGAGAAGTGAAACTTCCCGCCCTTCCGAACACCGAAAAAGCCGAGAGTTTTCCTCCCGGCTTTTTTCGAATGCAATCGTTCTTTCTTTTAATTTCTCAAGCAACACAATTATTTTAGCTAAACTTCATAGTGCTCAATATATCCAACGCTTCGCGCATACTTTTCGCAAGGGCTTTTGCCATGAGTACGGGAATCGCGTCGCCGATTTGCTCATATTTATCCTGCAACGGGTCACTATGGAATTTTACATACGGCCCGTTAAAGTAGTACCAATCGGGAAACGCCTGCAAGCGGGCGACTTCACGCGGCGTGGGCTGTCTGTCATAGACAGGGTGGATCATTTCATCCAAGCAGTGGGAGGTGACAGTAAAACTCGGCTCGTCGTTTTTCAGCCGCCTGTTGCGTGAGCCGTAGATCTTATTCGGGAAGCAATCCTTTACAACATCTTCCCGCCCCTCCGCGAGCAAACGGTCAACGGCTGTCTGCATGCCTTCGCCCGGCTTGATTTCATGCAACCGGCGGAGCATTTTTTTATTATGGTTCAATGCCTTATGGAATGTCACGACGTTCGGCTGATATTCACGGTTGCCCGAATGGCTATCGTCAAAAATGAATTGATAATAGCGATAGGCAGCCTCCGAAATCAAGCCGTTTTTGTAGTCTTCTTCATAAGTGGGAAAGTACGGCATTTCTTCCGCCCCTTCACCGCTTTGGAGCGGGGGAAGATAGCGGAACGCATCCTCCACCGTAACATAGGGATATTTCCGTTTCGGGCCGTGCGTTTTTTCGGGATAGACGAACGGGTTTTCGGGATATTTGCTATTGCAACCTACAATGAAAATGCGTTCACGCTTTTGCGGTGTACCATAGTCAGCAGAAAGGCACTTGAATACGCTCACATCCTTGCTTGAAATGCGGTAAAAGACACCTGTCTTTTCATCGGGGCGTTCAAATTCGCCAAAGACGTATTCGATTTGCCCGCCCTTTTTGCCGTTCCGCTTTTTGGTAAGCAGACCCGGCACATTTTCAAACAGCGTAAACTTCGCGTCCACCGCATGGGCGATCCTTAAAATATTGGAGAAAAGGTCGTTGCGGTCATCATCTTCGAGCCGCTTTCCCGCCATAGAAAAGCTCTCGCACGGCGCACCGCCTGTCACAACATCAACGGTGCTTTCGTGGAATTT